>JBFZBV010000396.1:0-3161 GCA_041308285.1 Planctomycetota bacterium
AATCGCGGTCATCCCCGCGACGCACATCGCGGCGGACGCGTAGAGGCCCAGGTATTTCCCGAGCACGAACTGCCACCTCCGCACGTCCTTGGAAAGTATCGTGTAGATCGTGCGCTTGTCGATTTCCTTGTACACGAGGGTGGTCCCGAGGAAGACGGTTATGAGGAGGACGAAGAGGTTGATTGCGGCGATTGAGAAGTCCGTGATGACCTTCGCGTCCTGCTCCATCGATATCCAGCCCAGCGCGCGGGACACGGCTATGAGGAGCACGGCGAAGAAGGCGAGGATGTAGAACACCTTGTCCCGCACGACCTCGCGGACCGTGTTCTGCGCGATGGCAATCACCTTGCCCATGTGCCGCGGTCCCTTTCAGTCCGCCCGGCCCGGGCCTTGGCCCCGGGCCCCGCCGCCGCCGGATTCGAAGCGCATGAAGAAATCCTCGAGCGTCTCCCTGAACGGGATGATCCCCACCACCTTCCCGCCCGCCGAGCCGACCCTCCGGGCGAGCTCCGCGGGGTCCGCGGTCCCGTCCTCGAGGGCGAACACGACCCCGGCTGCGGACCTGACGCTGCCGGGCTTGAACCCGAGCCCGCGGACGGCGTCCTCGGACAGCCCGGCCACCTGTATTTCGTAGGATTTGACCTTCGATCCGAGGAGCCCGGAAAGGGACCCTACGGCCTCCAGCCTGCCCCCGCGGATGAGGGCAATCCGGTCGCAGATTGCCTCCGCGTCCGAGAGGATGTGCGAGGAGAAGAAGACGGTCTTGCCCCGCCCCTTCAGCGCGACTATGAGGTCCTTCAGGTCCTTCCGGCCCGCGGGGTCGAGCCCGGACAGCGGCTCGTCCAGGAAGAGGAGGGCGGGATCGTTGATAAGGGCCTGGGCGATGCCGAACCTCTGCCTCATGCCCTTGGAGTACTCGCCGAGCCTGACGTCCGCCGATCGGGCGAGGCCCACGGTCTCCAGCGCGGGCCCGGCTGCGGCGGCTATGTCGGCCCGCCTCATGCCCTGGAGCCTGCCGTAGAAGAAGAGCAGCTCCCTCGCGGTCTGGTAGGTGTAGTAGTACGGCTCCTCGGGGAGGAATCCGACGTTCCTGCGCGCCCTCGGGGCGGACATGTCGAGGCCGAGAATCCTGGCCGTCCCGGAATCGGGCCTGGCCAGCCCCATCACGACCTTGAAGGTGGTGGTCTTCCCGGCGCCGTTCGCGCCGATGAAGCCGAAGATTTCTCCCTGCCCGACTTCGAGGGTCAGGCCCGTGAGGGCGGCCACCTTCCTACCCCAGAACCCCCTCCTGTAGGACTTGGTCAAGTTCTCTATTTCGAGCGCCTTCATGCGTCCATTCTACAGGTATTCGGGGACGTTCTGCGTCGACGACCGGCGGCAGTCGATGAGCCTCAGGACCGGCTTCTTGCCCCGCACCTCGCGGTACTTCGTGATTGTCCCGAAGCTGACGGGCCTGACGGAAGCCTTCATGCCGAACCTGTCCGACAGGGCCCCGGAAATCTCCTTCACGGGGACCTTCGCGCCGGAATAGCGCTCCAGCGAGACGGAGACCGACTTCTCCATGATCCTGACCTCGTATCCGCCGAAGAGCCCCTTGGAGAAGATGACCGACTCGAAATCCTCCACGTTGAACTGGGATTTGCCTATCTTCACCCCGAGCTCGTTCCGGCCGTGGGGGAGGATGCTTTTGCGGAACCCGTAGGGGCACGAGGAGGCCGAGATCGTGACGTCGTCGTCGAGCAGGTATCTCACGAGGGGGCTCGACTTCTTGGCGAGGTTCGTGAAGCACAGCCTCCCCCTCCCCTCTGACCTGGGCTGCTTGAGAGCCTGGTCGAACACCTCCACGTGGTATATGTCGGGGACGTGCTTCTCCCCGCAGGCGCAGGGGATTGTGAAGAAGCCCTCCACGCACGCGTAGGTGTCGGCGTGCAGGATGCCGAAATGCTTCTCGATTGCCCTGCACCTCTGGACCGAGCAGAGCTCGGCCGTGGACACCAGGCCCTTCAGGTTCTCGAGGACGGAGGGGAATTCCCTCGGGTGGTCCTCCTCGACTATGCGCATCCACGAAAGGAAGTCGACCGGCATGCAGGCTATTATCGACGGCTTCAGCCTCGCGATGGCCCTCGCTATGCGCTCCGGAGTGCCAAGGGTGGAGCGCGACCCGACGTTGGCCACGAGCCCGCCGAGGCTCTTGAGGAGGTCCATGAACGACAGGCCCGCAATCGTGAACTCGAAGGCGAGGCCGTTCACGCACGTGCGGTTCGTCCTGAAGATGTCCTTCATCGCCCCTGAGAACGGGGTCATGGCCGCCATCATCGCCGCGGCCTTGAACTCCATCTCCGTCAGGAATGAGGGCGTGGGCGACCCGCTTGATCCGGTCGACTCGGCGTAGTACGCGACCTTGTCGCGGTACTGCCTGCTCAGGAAGTCGTAGGGCGACACGTCCTTCATCTGCTTCTTGTGCAGGAGCGGGAGGCTCTGGAAGGACGACGTGTCGCTCCCCTCGTAGAACTTCGCGTAGAAGGCCGTGTTCAGCCTCGCGTACTCGGCCATCGCCTCGGGGGACAGCGTCCTCAGGCCCATGAGGGCCTTGAAGATTCTGCCTTTCAGGCCGATTCCGAACTTGCCCGCTTCCCAGGCCATTCCGCGCTCCTATCCAAACTACAGCCCCCGCCCCCACTCCGCGGGGAGGGGGTCGGGCTTCGCCTTGCCCTTGTCCTTCGACTGGGCGTAGCGAATCATGGCCTCGACCCTCCCGTTCTCGACTCTCTGGTGCTTGGGATACTTGAGCTTGAGCTGCTCGAAGGTCGTGGCGCAATCCCTCCACTTGCCGAGGTTCAGGTACGCGTCGCCCAGGGTCCAGAGCACGTCGCCGTTCACGACGGCCCAGAAATCCTTGTATTTCTTGTTCCGGACGAAGTTGGACGCGTCCCTGACGACGCCGGCGTAGTCCATCAGCCTCTCGGAGTTGAGGACGAGCATCCACTCCAGGTCGCCGTTCTGGACCGGGGCGCTCTTCGGGAAGTTCTTCTCCATCCAGCCGAGCTCAATCCTCTCCTCCACGGGGTAGAAGGCCTTCTGGGAGAGCGCGACGCAGAGTTCCCACTGCCGGACCTCCTGGCGCATCCCCAAATCCCTCCTGCGGAAGGCGGCCTCGATTT
>JBFZBV010000397.1:0-7675 GCA_041308285.1 Planctomycetota bacterium
GGGGAATCCGGCTGTGCGCCGTGGTGAGCCCGGGGTCGGCCCGTAGGGGGGCGGCGCGGCCGGGGGCGGGCGGGTTCGCGGGCCCCCCCGCGCGCCGCCCGCCCGGCCCCGGCATCCTGCGGAGGAGGCCTAGAACACGGGAGCCGTCTTCTCGACCTTGCCTTCCTTCGAGATTTTCACCAGCCTGAAGGCCGAAGTCACGCCGTACGCGGACCCGTCCTTGGCGAAAGTGAAGAACTCGAAGTACTCCGGCCAGCCGGCCATCTGGTCAATCTCGAACTGGGTCATCGCCATGCCCTGGACCGTCGTGTAGGTCGCGTCGCGAAGCCCGCCGCAGAGGAAGGCCTTGCGGTCCTGCGAGACGCCGCGGCCGTAGTTGTACGAGTTCTTGGTCTCGAAGAGGGTCACCTCGCCCTTGTCGTTTATCTTCGCGTTGACGTTGTAGTAGTTGACGACCGTCACCCCCGACGCGTCCACGAGGAGGTCCGTGCTGCCGCTGCCCGACGAAGTGTACCACAGGCTGAAGGAGGCGAGCTCCTTGCCCGAGGGCACCTCGTAGACGACGAGCTTGCACGTCTGGCCGTCGTTCTTCTGGTCCCACTCGTTCGCGGCGGCCCCCTCGAGTTCCTCCGGCCTGTCCCCTTCCGCCTTCTTCTCGCCCTCTTCCTTGCCCTCGGTCAGGACGGCGAGCTTCTTGCCCTCCGCGTCGAGCGCGAACGCCGCCACCCTCTCCTTGAGGGTCACGGACCCGGCGGCGACGAGCGTGGTCATGGACATGAAGTGGATTTTCGGCTTCTCCCAGTCGTCCTCGAGCGCGGCCATGAGGTCGGCGTCCTGCGCGGCGTTGACCCACGTGGCCTTGTCCGCCCTGCCGGCGGGCTTCCAGGTCGCGACGTCGTACAGTCGCACGCAGTCCTCGTCCGTCTCCATCACGAGCTTCGTCCCGTCCTTGTTGAACATGAGGTAGCCGATTCTGGCCTCCGTCCAGATGCGGTTCTTGACCTCGAGCGTAGCGGCGTCGACCACGTAGAGCGTGCGGCTCTGCCCGCCGACGACGAGGGTCTTGCCGTCAGGGCTCACCGCCACGGAGGAGAGGCCGCCCCATTGGGGACTGCGCGCGTACGCGGTGCCCGCGGCGACGGCCAGGAAAACGAGGGCCGAAATCAAGGCTATCCTCTTCATGCATGTCTCCTTCAAACAAAGCTCCTGTTCCGCCAGCAGAATAACCGGAGGGAAATGATATGCCGGGGGGCCGCAAAAGCAAGCCCCAAGCCGCCCCGGACGGCGGGCTTTCCAATTCTGGATTTGTCTCCGCTCCGGGCTTTGCTATAATCCTGCCTCGGGAGTCCCGAGATGGCCGAGCAGGAACGAAGCGGAATCTACGGGTCGGAGTTCAGGAGCGGCACAATCGAATACGCCGCCGTCCGCTTCCTCCACGCCGTCGGCCGCGTAATCAGGCTCTACAAGCTCTACCCGGCCGACAATCCCTACGTCCAGGGGGCCGCGGACGACACGTACCTCGCCTACGACACGCTGATGGGCTTGATACCGGGAGCGTCGATTTCCTTCAGGCCCGGATCGGTGACCGTCGAGAACTCGAAGCTCCCCAGGATACCGGACCAGATAGCGGGAGTCCTCGAGGCGCTGGCCCTGCACGGAGTCGAGTCCGTCGTGCTCATCCCCGGCGCGGACGCGAAGGAGCTCGCCTCTTTCGCCCGGCTCCTTTCGCTGAGGCCGGGGACTCCGTCGCCGGCGGATACCGCCCACCGGGATTTCGCTTCCATACCCAACATACAGGCTTCCGTGAAGGCCTACATCCCGCCCGCCCAGGGCCGCACGGGCATGGGAGTCCTGACCGGAGAAGAGGAGCGCGCCCTGATGAACTTCCTCCTCGGGCCGTCCGAGGAAATCATCCACGGCAAGAGCGACATCCTGGACGACCACATGGACGGCAACATAAAGGACCTCGGGCTCATCATGGCCCGCGTCGTGGGCATGGGCGCCGCGACCCAGACCGGGGGCAACGTGAAGGCCGCGGCGATTAGGGTGTTCGACGGGGTCCTGGGCAGGATGGTAATCAACCGCCGCGCCTCCCTCGCCAATCTCTTCGAGACCGTCATCAAGATTGTCTCCGGACTCGACAAGCACCTCGTGGACAAGATCATGCCCGCCGCGGGCGCTTCGGGGACCGACCTCGCCTCGATGCTCATATCGTCGCTCAGGGAGGACCTGAGGTCCCAGGCGCTCATCAACTCGCTGGACGCGGGCGAACCGGCCGCATCCCTCTCCGAGGCGTTCGTCAAGACGTGCACCGGCGCGGACGACATGGTCCGCGTCCTCGGTAACATGTCCTCCCTCCTCCGCGAAAGAGGGACGCGCTTCCCGCAGGCCGCAGCGCACATCGCCGCAGCCCTGAAGCTCGCCGCCACGGCCGCGGAAACGGATCTCCAGAAGGCCTCCACCGGCAAGACCGAGGACTACTTCACCCTCTCCGACAGCTCGGGCGCGCCCGCGGGCCTCGTCGCGCACAGCCGCGGATCATCCCTCCAGTTCCTCACCGACGTCTTCAAGAAGGCCGGGTTCAGCACGATATCGTGCCCCGACGGGAAGACCGCGATGAGGTCCGTCATGGAGAACCACCCGCTCATGGTCTGCATCGACCTGGGCCTCGGCGGCATGCACGGCCTGGACATAATAAGAACCCTCAAGTACAAGGGTTACACGCCCCCCCTCATCATCACCTCCGACCACGCCGACCTGGCCAAGGACTTCGAGATAAAGTCCTACCCCAGCTTCAAGTTCCTGACCGCCCCGTTCTCCGAGGCCGATCTCCAGGCCGCGATTTCCGAGCTTGCGGTGAAGCACGGAATCAGCCTGACGCCCGCGGCAACGCACAAGGGCGCAGGAGGCCGGGCCCTGAAAGGCAAGAAATTCCTGGATCACGCATGCGGCGGGTCCCCCCAGGCGGCCGGATTCGACATCGCGTCGTTCCACCGGACACAGAAAGGCGAGGGGTTCGCGATGGCCGACTTCCTCCCGGCCTTCGGGGGATCGACGTGCATCCTCCTCTGCGGCCGGAACGAATACGAAGACGGCCACGTTCTCAGGACGCGGCTTCTCCAGTGCTCCGCATGGATGGTCGCGCCCTGGCAGAAATCGGCAAGGGACGTCCTCCTCCAGGCGGCCGCCCTGATGGGCCCGGGCCTCCTGGGCAGGCACGACGTGTTCGCCGCCGCAGCCGTCCTCGACCCCGCGGAGGGGAGAATCTCCGCGGCGTCCGCCGGCTTCCCCCCGCCGGCGGTGGCTTCCCCCGGCGCCGACGACCTCAGGATTCTCTCCGCCTCGGAAACGCCGATAGGCGGCAATCCCAAGGGCGGGTTCGGCAACAGGATTCGGGAGGACAGCGTTAAAATCGACGACGGCTCCGCGTTCCTCCTGCTGTCGCCGGGGGTCCTGGGCGCGACGAGCAGGAAAGGGGAGAAGTCGGGATGGGAGCTGGTGAAGGGCGTGGTCCTGACGGCCGCCTCGCTCTCGCCCTCCGATTTGGTTTCGGCGCTGGCGAAGGAGCTGGACCGCTTCTCCGCGGGATCGCTCCAGCAGTCCGACTTCCTGGGCGTGGCGGCCGCGCTCACGAAGCAGTAGCGCGCCGCATCCCCCCGTCCAACGCTTTTTCAAGGTGAACCATGAGACTGGACGACGTCGAGATTTCGAGGGCCATCGTCAGGCGGTACATGGAGAAGCTCGAATCCTGCCTCGAGAGCGAGGCAATCATCGTCGGCGGCGGGCCTGCGGGGCTCGCGGCGGCCTACTACCTGGCGCGCGCCGGCAGGCAGGTCCTGCTTCTCGAGAGGAAGCTCTCGGTCGGCGGCGGGATGTGGGGCGGCGGGATGATGTTCAACGAAATCGTGGTCCAGGACGAAGGCAAGGCCATCCTCGACGAGTTCGGAATCGCCACGAAGCCCTGGAAGAAGGGCTACCACACCGCGGACTCGGTGGAGTGCGTGTCGACAATCTGCTCCATGGCCTGCAAGGCCGGCGCGCGGATTCTCAACCTCATCGGCGTCGAGGACGTTCTGCTCCGCGGGGACGGCGTGGCGGGTCTCGTCGTGCTCTGGAGCGCGACGGAAATCGCCAAGCTGCATGTCGACCCCATATCAATGAGGTCGAAATTCGTGATAGACGCCACGGGCCACGCCGCGGAAATCGCATCCATCATCGAGCGCAAAATCGGGCCCAGGCTGCTCACGCCCTCGGGCCGAATCGAGGGCGAGAAACCCATGCTCGCCGACGAGGGCGAGCGGATGATTCTCGAGAACACGAAGGAGTTCTATCCCGGCGTCTTCGCCGCAGGGATGGCCTGCAACGCGATATTCGGCGCGCCGAGGATGGGCCCGATTTTCGGCGGCATGCTGATGAGCGGGCGCAAGGCGGCCAGCCTCCTCATCGAGCGGCTGTGACGGCGGCCGCGCGCGGCGGACCCGGCCTGGGGGCTTTTCCCATGCATTCCACCGGCGGGACGGGGGGAATTCGCGGCGGGAGCGGCGTCGGACTGCTAATCCTGAACCCCGCCTTCGCGCAGACCTTCAGCGAGGCCGGGCTCGCCAATCCGGCCGATTTCCTCTCCGCAGGACGGGTCCGGAGACGCGTCGGACCGAAGGAGAACGCCGTCCTCACCATCCGACGCGAAGGCGGCACGGCGACGTTCTTCCTCAAGCGCCATTTCGGCCCGAGGTCCCGCCAGGGCCTGGTCGAGTGGCAGCGGACCGCCGCGGCCGCCCAGGCGGGCGTACCGGTTGCCGAGGCCGCCGCGGCCGGCTCGTGCAGGTCGGGATCATTCTTCTGCTCCGCCGGAATCGAGGGCGCTGAGCCCCTCGACGACCTTCTCGCCTCCGGGAGCCTAAGCCCTGCCGAGAGGAAGAGGCTCATCATCGAGGCGGCGGCGGTCTCGGCGGCCCTCCACGCCGCGGGCTGGTTCCACCGCGACCTCTACCTCTGCCACTTCATGGCCTCGGCCGGAAGCGCCGGCGCGGGTCCGGCCCTGCGGCTCATCGACCTCGAGCGCCTGACAAGGCCCAGAATCCTCAGGCACAGGTGGATGGTCAAGGACCTCGCCGCGATGCACTATTCTTCCAAGGCCGCCCGAGCCTCGCAGGCGGACAGGGCAAGGTTCCTCCGCGCCTACGCCGCGGCCGCCGGGCTGAATCCCGGCAGGGCGGCCTTCCTCAAGCTCGCGGCCGAGGTGACGGCCAAGTCCGGGAGAATCGAGGCGCACGAAATGAGGAGGAAGAAGCGGTGAGGGTCGCCATCGCGATAGAGCGGTTCGCCCCGCTCGCCGGAGGGGCCGAACGTTACGCCTGCGATTTGGCCGGCCACCTGGCGTCCAGGGGGCACATCGTCACCGCGATATGCAGGTCCGCGCAGGATCCGCCGCCCGGCGTGTCCGTCGCAATCGTGCGCGTCCCCCCGCTCCCGCGGGCGCTCGGCGCCTTCGTGTTCGCCCGGGGTGTCGCGGCCGCGGCCCGGGCCGGGGGATTCGAAATCGTCCACGCCATGATGAAGTCGTTCGGCATGAACGTCTTCCACCCGCACACCGGTTCGCACGCCGCGTCGGTGAAGTGCGCAGTCGAGACTTCCCGGTCGCCCGTCGTCCGCGCGCTGAGGCGGGCATGGAAAAGGGCGAGCCCGAAGCAGATTGCGTTCAGGATGATCGAGCGCAGCCAGTACGCGATGCCGCCTCCGGGCCTGTTCGTGGCGGTGTCAAGGATGGTCATGTCCGACATGGTCGGCCTGCACGGCGTGGACCCCGCGCGAATCCGCGTCGTGTACAACGGCGTGAATCCGGGGATGTTCTCGCCCGCATCCGAGGCCGAAAGAGCCCGCGCCAGGGCAGGCATGGCCCTCTCGCGCGGGGATTTCGCGGTGACCTTCGCCGCGCGCAACTTCCGGCTCAAGGGGCTCAGGACGCTCCTCGATGCGGCGCGAATCCTGGCGGACCGCACGGGGATTCGGCCCGTGATTCTGGCCGCAGGAGGGGACAGGAGCGGGCCTTTCGAGGCCCAGGCGCGCGCCGCCGGACTGGGCGGCACTGTGAGGTTCCTCGGCCCGGTGTCGGACATGCAGGGGTTCTACAGGGCGGGCGACCTGTTCGTCCTCCCGACCTTCTACGACCCCTGCTCCCTGACGGTGCTGGAGGCGATGGCCTGCGGATCCCCTGCCATCACGTCCGGGAGGAACGGCGCGGCGGAGCTGTTCGGCGGATCGGGCAGGGATTTCGTCCTGGCCAATCCGGCGGACGCCGACGCGCTGGCCGGGATGATTGCGAAGTTCGCCGACCCCGGCTTCCGCAAGTCGGCGTCGGACGCGTGCCGCGGGATTGCCGCATCGGCGAGTTCGGCGGAGAATTTCCGCCGCATCGAGGCGGTCTACGAGGAAGTCGCCGGGAGGCGCGGCTAGCCCTTCCTGTTCATAATCGTGTTCTGCGCCTTCTTGGCGGCTTCGGCTATATCCTGGTCCGCGTTCTCAGTCAGGGACTTCAACGCCTGCCGGTCCTCGGTCGTCTTGCCGACTTCCTCCAGCAGCTTGACGGAGGCGAGCACGACCTCCTTTTCCGAGTCCTCGAGGAGCTGGTGCATCTTGTCCCTCTCCTTCTCCTTGCTAATCTCCGAGTCCTCGTTCTTGAATATGACTCCGACCAGCGCCACGACCAGGAGGCGAATCTCCTTCTTGGGCGATTTCCAGTACTTCAGCACCTCGCCGAGTATTTGGATGGGATGCTGCATGTTGCCGACCAGAATCCTGAGCGTTTCCGAGCTGATTTCCACGAGCTCCTTGTCGTCGGAGTCCACGAACGGCAGGATTTCCTCGGTCACGGTCTGGACCTCGGACTTCCCGCCCTCGGGCGCTTCCATGTCCAGGGACACTTCCTTAATCATCTTCACGCAAATCTTCCTGCAGATCATGTTGGATTCCTTGAGCCCCTCGAAGGTCATGGCCTTGAGGTGCTTGTTCTTCTTCCTCTTGAGCCTCTCGGACTCCTTCTTGAGCTTGTAGGTCGACCACCCGAACAGGGCATTGTAGGCGTTTATCTTGAGGCTGTCGTTCTTGGCGTCCTTAGCGGCCTTCATTATCTTCTCCGGCACCTCCTCCTGGTAGAACAGGCGGAGGAAGACCGATGCGCATTCGCTGAGCCTGCCTTCGGGCGTCTTGAGCGCCTCGATGACCGGGTCGATTGCGTCCTTGGCTGCGAGGTGGGACACGACTATCAGGGCCGCGCCCATCGGCCCTTCGGCGACCGACGCGTCCCAGATGATTTCCAGCATGGCCGGTACGACGTCCGGGCCCTTGGCGCGGAAGTCCCAGATGGGCGCCTTCTCCTTCTTGAGGTTTTCGGGGGTGAGCAGCGGCGTGAAATCGGGAGGCATCTCGAACTTCGAGAGCTGATCGATGTCTTTCTTGGACTGCATCTTGTCGTACATCGTCTTCGCGACGACGAGACCGGCTACGAATATGGCAATCACGACGAACAGAAGCACCTTCTTCATCTCAAACCTCCCTCGATGACTGGACCCGGACAGGGCATGCATACTTGAACGCTGATATTGTAAACGAAGTTGCAGCCGCTTCAATCCATAAACCCAGGGGTGAAGAGTCCGGATTCTTCGGGCGGCGGGCGACC
>JBFZBV010000398.1:0-5337 GCA_041308285.1 Planctomycetota bacterium
CAGGTTCCACACCCAGACGGCGGGATGCACTCTCACTGCCGCGGAGCCTGACAACAACGTGGCGAGGGTGGCTTTCCAGGCGCTTGCCGCCGTCCTGGGGGGCACCCAGTCGCTCCACACGAACTCCCGGGACGAGGCGCTGGCGCTGCCGACCGAGGACTCGGCGTCAATCGCCCTCAGGACGCAGCAGATTATCGCGCTCGAGACAGGCGCCGCGGATACTGCGGACCCGCTCGCGGGGTCCTTCCTAATCGAGCGGCTCACGGACGAAATCGAGAACAGGGCCCTCGCGCTCATGGACGAGGTCGAGAGGCTTGGGGGTGCAGCGGCGGCAATCGAGACCGGATACTTCCAGAAGGCAATCCACAAGAGCGCGTACGAATACCAGAAGGGCGTGGAGAGCGGCGACATCTCGGTCGTAGGGGTGAACTTCAAGCCAACGAAAGCAAAGGGACCGGGTTTCAGCACCCTGGTGGTGAACCCGGAAGTCGCCAGGAGCCAGGCCGAGAGGCTCGCGGGAATCCGCAGGGGAAGGGACCCCAGGGCATGGAAGTCCTCGATTGACGACCTGGCGCGGGCTGCCGAGGGCGGCGGGAACCTGATGCCGCCCCTAATCGGCGCCGTCAAGGCCTCCGCCACGCTGGGCGAGATTAGCGGCGTGCTCCGCAGGATTTTCGGCGAGTACAGGGAAGCGAACCTGTTTTGAGGTCCGGGATATGGGCGTAATGTCGTTCGACCACATAGGAATCGCCGTGGAAAGCATAGAGAAGGCCCTCGGCCTCTTCGAAGGGGTCTTCGGGTTCCGCGTCGAGGAGACGGAGACCGTCGAGGCGCAGGGCGTCAGGGTAGCCAAGCTGCACACGGGAAAGACGACGGTGGAGTTAATCGAGCCCCTTAACGCGGATTCGCCCGTCGCGAAGTTCATCGAGAAGCGTGGGGAAGGGATACACCACATATGCTTCTCGACCGACGACGCCATGGCGGCCGTGGCGGTGGCCCGCAAGGCGGGATTCGAACCGCTGACCGAGGATCTCAAGCCCGGGGCCTCGGGGAAGAAGGTGATCTTCCTCAACCCGAAGACGACTTTCAAGACCCTGATAGAGCTGTCCCAGGGTCCTGGCTGCCGATAGGAAAAAGATATGGAAATCGGTGCGCAGCCCGGATATAAGTTATTGACTTGCGGACTGGGCTTGTCAGAAAGGAGGTGTCGAGGCTCTAATCGGTTCCCGGTGCCGTCCGATGCATTGAAAGATGATTTCAAATAAGGAGGATATACGTGGCTAACGAGGACAAGATAAAGGATAAAGTCATCGAAATCGTTTGCGAGCAGATGGGCGTGACCAAGGACAAGGTCACGGCCGAGACCTCGTTCATCAACGATTTGGGCGCCGACTCTCTCGACACGGTCGAGCTCATCATGGAGTTCGAGGACGCGTTCGATCTCAGCATACCCGATGAAGACGCGGAAAAGATTCAGACCGTCGGCGATGCGATTACCTATGTCAAGGAGAAAAGCTAGGGATGAAACGGCGAGTGGTCATAACCGGAATGGGAACCATAACGGGTCACGGCTTCGACATCCATGAAACGTGGAGCAAGGTGAAGAAGGGGCAGAGCGCAATCGCCATCATCGAGAAGTTCGATCCTTCGCCGTTCACCTCGAAGATAGGATGCGAAGTCAAGGGATTCGTGCCTGAGAAATGGATGGACGCCAAAACGGCCAGGAAGATTGACCTGTTCAGCCAGTACGGCGTGGCATGCGCGAAGATGGCCATGGTGGACGGCGGCATCGACGTCTCGAAGGAGAACCCTGATCGCATCGGATCCATCATGGGCACAGGCATCGGCGGGATAATCACCTTCGAGGAGCAGTACAAGAAAATCCTCGAGAAGGGGCCGGACAGGTGCTCGCCTTTCTTCATCCCGAGGATGATGGCGAACGCCGTGACGGGCCACATCGCAATCATGTTCGGGCTGATGGGGCCCAACTACGTGGTCTCCTCGGCGTGCGCATCGGCGAATCACGCCATCGGGACGGCGTTCCGCACGATAGGATGGGGCGACGCCGACATGATGTTCACCGGCGGCACCGAGGCGGCCCTCACGCCGGTGGGGCTCGCGGGATTCTGCTCCCTGAGGGCGCTTTCCACCCGGAACAGCGACCCGCAGAAGGCCAGCAGACCCTTCGACAAGGACAGGGACGGATTCGTCATGGCAGAGGGTGCGGGCGTTCTGCTCCTCGAGGAGCTGGAGCACGCGAAGAAGCGGGACGCCAGGATTTACGCGGAGATTGTCGGGTTCGGGGCCAGCTGCGACGCGTTCCACATAACCGAGCCCAAGGAGGACGGGGCCGGCGCGGCCCAGTCAATCAGGATGGCCCTCAAGGACGGGGGCATCACGCCCGAGGACGTGACCTACATCAACGCGCACGGGACCTCGACGCCGTTCAACGACCCCATGGAGACGAATGCAATAAAGCTCGCCCTGGGCGGCCATGCGCGCAAGGTGGGCATCAGCTCGACCAAGTCGATGATAGGCCACCTGCTCGGCGCGTCCGGGGCGCCGGAGCTCGCGATAACCGCGCTCTCGGTCTACGAGAACGTGGCGCACCCGACAATAAACCTCGAGACGCGCGACGAGTCATGCGACCTCGACTACATACCCGAGGGCGCGAGGGAAATCGCCATGAACGTCGCGCTGAGCAACTCGTTCGGATTCGGCGGGCACAACTGCACGCTGGCCCTCAGGAAGTTCAAGGGCTAGGCGGGGCTTGAACGAAGACGGATAAAAGCCGGGGCGGCCCGTACGCGCCGGCTTTTTTCATGCCCTGCGCGGGCCGGGCCGGCTCAGGGAGATTCGCTCCGGCGCCTCCTCTCGGAATCGAGCAGGACCATGAGCAGCGAGATGTCGGCGGGCGTGACTCCGGGGATGCGGCTGGCCTGCGCAAGGTCGCCGGGCCTTGCCCGCGAGAGCTTCTCGCGGCTCTCGAACCTCAGCTCGGCAATCGATCCGAAGTCGAGGCCGGCGGGGATCCTGATCCTCTCGAGGTCCTTCATCCTTTCTATGAAGGCGTTCTGCCGCTTGAGGTAACCCGCGTACTTGATTTCGATTTCCGCCTGCGACGCGGCCCTCGGGTGCGCGCAAAGGCGTTCGAGCTCCGGCGAGCCGCGGACCGCGTCCCGGATTGAGACGTCCGGCCTTCTCAGGATTTCCGCCAGGGTCCGGTTCCCGCGCTTTTCCCTGCACAGCGCCGAGACGATTTCCGCCGCTGCCTCGCGGAGGTTCTCGACCGCGCACATCCGATCCCCTGGCACGAGGCCCGCCTCGAAGCCCCGGCGGGCCAGCCTCAGGTCCGCGTTGTCCTGCCTGAGGAGCATCCTGTGCTCGGCCCTGGACGTGAACATGCGGTACGGCTCGTCGACGCCTTTCACGACGAGGTCGTCAATCATGACGCCGATGTAGGCTTCGTGCCTCCCCAGCACCAGGGGGGGGCGGCCGGCGGCCTTGAGCGCCGCGTTGATGCCGGCGATGAGGCCCTGGGCCGCGGCCTCCTCGTATCCGGAGGTTCCGTTGATTTGCCCTGCAGCGAAAAGGCCGCCGACCCGGCGCGTCTCCAGGTCAGGGCCTATCTGGCCCGAGGCGATGTAGTCGTACTCCACGGCGTAGCCGAACCTCGCTATCTCGGCGCGGCCCAGCCCCTTCATCATCCGGACCATGCGGATTTGCAGGTCCGCCGGCAGGGACGTGGAGATGCCGTTGCAGTAGATTTCCCCGCTGTCCCTGCCTTCCGGCTCGAGGAAGACCTGATGCGCGTCCTTGTCCGGGAACCGCGTCACCTTCGTCTCAATCGAAGGGCAGTAGCGGGGCCCCGCGGCCTTTATCTGGCCCGTGTAAAGGGGGGCCCTGCCGAGGTTGTCCCGGATGAGCCTGTGGACGTCGGGGTTGGTCCACGTTACGTGGCAGGGAACCTGAGGGCCCGGGATGGCCGCCGTCCGGTACGAGAAAGGTTCAGGCGGATCGTCGCCCTCCTGCACCTCGAGGCCGGAGAAGTCCACGGTCCTTCGGATTACCCTCGGGGGCGTCCCGGTCTTGAGCCTGCCGAGGACGAAGCCGAGCGAAACCAGGGATTCGGACAGGCCGGAGGAGGGGGGCTCGCCGGCGCGGCCGCCCGGACGGATTTGTCCGCCGGTGTGAAGGACGCCGTTCAGGAAGGTCCCTCCGGTAAGGACCACGGCGCGGGCTTCGACCGTCCCGCCTCCCGCCAGGGCGACGCCCCGGACTCTTCCGCCCTCGGCGAGAATGCCGGCAGCGGCGTCCTCGAGGAGCGAGAGCCTGTCCTGGCGCTCGAGCGCGGATTTCATGTAGGCGTGGTAGGCCGCCTTGTCCGCCTGGGCGCGCGGAGCCCAGACAGCCGGGCCTTTCTTCCTGTTGAGCATCTTGAACTGGATGCCGGAGGCGTCCGCGGCGAGCGCCATCTCGCCCCCCAGAGCGTCTATCTCCCTCACCATCTGGCCCTTCGCAAGCCCGCCGATGGCGGGATTGCACGGCATCTTCCCGATTGTGTCGAGGTTCATCGTGACGAGAAGAGTGGACGCGCCGATGCGCGAAGCTGCGAGGGCCGCCTCTATGCCGGCGTGGCCGCCGCCTATTACGACGACGTCGAATGTGCCGAAGCAGGTCATCGGTTCAGGCATCCGAAAGAAGAACCGCCGGCGCATTATATACTCCGGCCCCCGGCTGCGGGCAATGCCCGCCCCTTGCTTTCGGCCCCGAAGGCCGGTATGTTCATTCCATGGACAAGGCCGGAAAGGACGGACCCGGGAAGCCGGAATCGGCGGAGGCGCCCGCCATGGGTCCGCAGCCGGGCGACCGGCCCGGCCAGGCGGATCCGGGCACGGCCGCTGCCGCGGAATCCCTGATTGACGCGCTGCGGAGGCGGAGGGAGAAGTCGGCAAGGCTGCGCAAGGCCGTTTTCGGGTCCCTCGCCGCGTTCATTGTCCTGGCCACCGCCGCGGCGGCCGCCTACAGGTTCGCATACGTGCGGTACAGGGACGCCTACCACGAACAGGCCTGGATACAGATTCGCACCGTCTACGAGAAAATCGAGAAGAACGAGATTCTGGAGGTACACCAGAACAAGGCCGTGAGGAGCCTCGAGAACAGGTGGCTCGGCCAGGAGGCGGAGTTCGTCGGCATCTTCGTCAGGGCGGGCCGGACATCGGGCGGCGGGGCGGAGATGCTGGTGGACGTGCCCAATCTCCGCGAGGCGCTCAATTTCTACGACGACGACGTGCACTACGAGGTGCCCGCCGGGACCCAGGCTCCGGAACTGGCCGA
>JBFZBV010000399.1:0-8403 GCA_041308285.1 Planctomycetota bacterium
CCCTCGCAATGTCCGGCAGGCGAAGGCGGGTTGGGGTGGATATCCGAAGATCACGGCAATCCGCCTTCGCTTTGATGTATTTCTTGTAGCTTCGGCGGACAGGCTCCGTGCAGTGGCTACATCTGAATCTGCCGTCTCGCTGTGCGTGCGATATTCATCTCTCTTATTGAGAGCGCCCGCCCGTTCCGCGGGTGGGCGCTCGCAAGGACTTCAGACTACGGATGGGAGCTCGCTCGGGCGGCCGGAAGGCGGGCGGCTTCAAGCTGCGAAGCAGCTGCGGGCGGAGCCCTGAGCCAGTCGAAGGGCGAAGGCCCGCGGCCGCGCGGAAAGCAGCCCCTTCGTGATCCTCGTAGTGGAAAGAACCCGGGATAGCTGCGCCCTCACGGCTGCGCCTCTGCAATCTCTGCTGCCTGCAGCCTGGAACCTCATATAGTCGTTCATGGCTGGAAAGACTGCAGTCTGAAGCCTTCAATCAGGCAAATCAGTCTCCGCCCTGCATCCCGCCCGCGAACGGGATGTGCACGGCTATGCGCATGCCCTCCTCCGTCGGCTTCGAAAGCGTGACCGCTCCGCCGTGATCCTCGATTATCTTGCCTGCAAGGGCCAGATCGAGGTTGATTGCCGGCGACAGGGCCGGCGAGAACGGGTCGCAGGTCCTGCCCGCTTCGCCGCCCGCGGCCGCGGGTCCCGTGCTCAGGAATTCGATTTCCGCATGCGCCGCAGTCCTGCCGACCGAGATTCGGATTCGCTTCGTCCCGGCACCGGTCATCGCGGCGGCGGAATAAGCCAGAATGCCGCCTATCGCCTTCTTCAGCTTCTCCCCGTCGGCTTCCAGGATGACCGCCGGTCCGCCGGGTCCGTGCTCAATCTCCACGCCTGCCTTCCCGAGATCAGGGCCCGATTCGCGCAGGACCGACGCCAGAAGAAGGGACAAATCCACCTCTGCCCTGAGCAGGCATGGAGGCATGGCGAACTCGAGAACGTCCCGGATGCGATGATCCAGGCCGTCTATCTCCGGGATTGCCAGGGCCTTCAGCTTCCTCCGGAATCCCGAATCCCGCCCTCCCGCCTTGAGGGATTCCATGTGGAGCCTGATTTCCGCGAGCGGAGCCCTCATCTCGTTCACCATCCCCGACGTCATTTCGCCGATGTATGCGAGCCTCCGCGTGTTCAGGATGAAATCCTCCATGTCCTTCTTCCCGGTCACGTCCGAAAAGAGCACTGCGAATCCGACCCTGCGGCTGAGCATGTCGGACACCGGGAAAGCCGTGGCCGATATCCGCTTCTTCGCCCCGCCCGCCTGGAAGTCGATTTCAATCGGCTGGCCGGGATTGCCCGCGGGACCCGATTCCGCCGCCTGCGCCAGCGCCCAACTCCCGGGGAATGCGTCCAGGAGCCTCATCCCGGCCACGGACTCGAGGCTGCGGCCGAGGATGGATTCCCCCGCCTTGTTCAGGTCCGTGATTCTCCCCTCCCCGTCGACGGTCAGCAGCCCTGACGTCATGCTCGATCGCAGGTCCTCGTAATGCCTTCTCACCTCCAGCGTCTCGCTGAAAAGGGACGAGTTGTCCATCGCCAGGGCCGTCTGGCCTGCGCAGGTCTCCAGTAGGGCCACTTCTTCCGCGGTGTATCCTTCGCCCGAAAGCTTCGCCCCGAGAAAAAGGATTCCCGACAGCTCGCCCTTGAGATTCATCGGGACGGCCAGGTCCAGGCTCTTCGCCGACATCCATTCGGCGATTCTCCTCGAGGCGTCCCCCGAGGCGGAAAGGCTCTCCCTGTCCGCCGCCCGGCCCGTCATGCCGAGCTCAGTGGACTGGAGCGGCGGCAGCCCTTCGGGCGGCGGGGAATCCACCAGGAACGCCCCGGAGCCGGAAATGAACTCGGCAGCCGTCTCGAATCCCGCCGGCCCCCTGAGGAGGAGCTTCGCGCGCGCGGTCTGGAGCGTGCCGGCCACGCTCGAAGTGAATCTGAGCGCGAGCTGCCGGCTGCCGGGGATGTTCAGGATTTCCGTGCTGAACGCCCGGAGCGCCCGCCTCAGGTCGAACCGCCGCCTGTAGAACCAGCTGTCCACGAAGGCCTGGGCCTGCCCGCGGAGCGGCTCGAACAGTATCGCGAGAAGCACCACGGCGAAGGCGTTCAGGTAGAGCCTCGAGGGGGTCCCGGCGTCCCCGACCATCGCGTTGCCCGCAATCACCAGGCCTGCGTAAAGGAGAGTGACCGCCGCCGTGAGCAGGAAGTAGGCGATCCCCTTCTTTATGAAGACCTCCATGTCGAGGAACCTGTGCCTCAGAATGGCGTAGGACAAAATCGCCGCGTAGATCACGAATCCTATGCTGGCCGGCGGGTAGATCTCGAAACCGTACGAGGTCAGCGCCGTGGCGCCCCCGAACAGGAGCGCGGCGGCCGACGCCAGGAGGAAGAACTTGTACTGGGTCCGCTCCGGGGGCGAAGCGCTCCTCGCATAGGCCGCTATTACCGCCCCGACGGCGGAGAGGCAGACGATGCCCAGGAAGACGAGGAACGCCGTGTAGTGGGCGTTGCCCAGCGGAGAGTACGTCACGCCGACCTTCACGTATTCCTTCATGAACGGGGGGAAGAACGCCGTGACGAAGAACAGGCCCGCTGCGGCGTAAGCGGCCAGCACAGCCGCGGTCTGCCACCGCCCCCGCTGCTTCGTGAAGACCAGCGCGAAATGCAGGGACGACGGCGGAATCATGTACAGGCCGATGCCCGTCGCCAGCACCCACCCGCGCGCGAATACCGGCGACGGCGCCGCCGCCAGCCCGAAAAGGAGCAGGCTCTCGATTGCGAAGCACAGGTTCAGGACGAAGAACGCCCTGTGCACCCTGCTCCACGGGTCGTGCACCAGCACGAAGAACGCCATGGCCAGGTTCGCCGCGAACGAGCACAGCGGAATCATGGAATGCGGATTGATGCGGTACGATACGAGCACGGCGCAGATGAACGCGAACCCGACCGCCTGGAGATGCCGCCTGTTTGGGATCATGGAGCAGTGGAATCCACCATACACATGAACCGGACCCGCGGATTATACCATTTCGAAAAGGTGTGACGGGAACGCTTCGGAGCTGATTTGGAACTGATTGACGCTGATTGCGCAAGTTTCGCGCTCAAGGGACCGGCAATGCAGCCACGGCACGGAGCCTGTCCTCCGAAGATGCAAGCGATACATCAAAGCGAAGGCGGATTGCCGTGATCCTCGATATCCGCCCCAGCAGAGTGGGGCGGCTACATCCGCGGGCCGCGGGCAGCACGACGCGGGAACGCCGGGCGTGGGGGCGTTCGACGCCGGAAAAGAAGCTGAACTGCGCTGAATAGATGCAGGTTCGAAAGGGAAGGCGGGCGGCGCACCTTGCCCCTCGCGTTTCAGCCGCCGGCCCCACACGGAGAAGAAGATGACTGCTTCAAGGGAAGACGCACGACCACGGTCGTTCCGCGTCCGGCCTCGGACGAGACCGAGATGCTCCCGCCGCTCTCCTCGATGACCTTCTGGGCCATGGGCAGCCCGAGCCCGGTCCCGGCGGGCTTGGTCGTGAAGAACGGCTTGAAGATTTTATCGAGGTTCTCGGGCGAAATCCCCGTTCCCGTGTCCGATATCTCGATTTCCGCCCTGCCTTTCCCCGCGGCGGCCGAGACCGTGAGGGTTTTCATGCCCGACGCCGACATCGATTCCACGGCGTTGAGCGTGATGTTCGTCAGCGCCCGCTTGAGCTTCTCGCCGTCGCACGGGACCATAATCTCTTCCTCGCCGAGGAGCGTCCTGAGCTCGACGCTGTTCCTGCGGATTTCAGGCGCCAGGAAATCCAGCGTCGTCCTCATGATCCCGGCCGCGTCGGACTCGGCCTCCGGATCGTCGGAAGGCCTCGAGAAGTCCAGCAGGTTCCTCAGCATCGTGTCCAGACTGTCGATTTCCGGGAGGACGAGGTCCACGAAGCTGTTCCTGAGATCCGGATCATCGAAGTCGTCGTCGAGCGATTCGACGAAAAGCCTGATGGACCCCAGAGGGTTCTTGATTTCGTGCGCCACGCCGGAGGCCAGCTCCCCTATGTACGCGAGCCTGCGGTTGCGTTCGAGCCTGTGCTCGAGCTCCTTCCTGGCCGTCACGTCCGCCAGCAGGACCGACGCGCCCGCAGGATTCCCGTTCGTGTCCCGGATGGACGACACCGACGCCGACAATATCCTGCCCGGGTCGCCGGGAACCGCGAGCTCCATCTCCGACGGGAATGCGCCCCGCCCGTGCAGGCACTCCGTCGCCATGGACGCGAGATCGGGGATTTCCGAGAGCGCTTCCGCCGCCCCCGCCCCGCGGGCGCGCTCCGGACTGAGGCCCAGCATGGCGCATGCGGCCGCGTTGAACTTCCTGAGCTTCCCGTCGGGACCGAACGTCAGGAGGCCCGTGGTCATGCTCTGGATTATGTTGTCGTAGTAGTCCTTCATGGCCAGGACCTGCTCGTAGAGGGCCGAATTCTCGAACGCAATCGCCGCATGGTTGGCGCATATCTGAAGAAGCTCCGAGTCCTCGGAAGTGAACGGCCCCTCGAAGGCCGGCCCGACGAGCAGCGCCCCGGACAGCCGCTCCTTCTGCACCAGGGGGACCGCCAGGACGGGCCTCCCGGCCGCGCCCGCCGGCTCCGATCCCTCCGGCATGCTGATTCCCTCCGGGGAATCCCATGCGGCGACGATTTGCCGGCCGGATCGCAGCATGTCCGCCGCCGGGCCCGCTATCCTGCACTCCTCGGGCGGATCAAGGTACTTCGCAGCGCCGTCGTCGCCGGCGAAGGTGACGCGGTCGAAGGTTCGGCCGTCCTGGGAGGTGAGCAGGAGCGACACGGGCGGGCCTTTCATCGCGGCCGCGAGCCTCCCCGTGAGGCGCACCGCCAGGGCCCTCCTGCTCATCGTCCGGAACACGTCCGAGGCCGCGGCCCTGAACTCGTTCCTCCGCGCCGCGCGGCTCCGGTAGAGGATGCTTTCCACAGAAGCCAGGATGCGCGTCCGGAGCGGCTTGAACAGCATCGCCGTCGCGACGATGAACAGCGCGTTGAAAGGGATTGACTCGGCCGCGTCCGGCATGTCGAACAGGACCCGGGCCGCACTGACCATCGCCAGCCACAGGACCGCGATTGAGGCGGCCAGCGCCAGATACGAGGCGATCCTCCTGACGACCAGCTCGAAGTCCGGGAGGATTCGCCTCCCGACCGCCCGGGCCGGCGCAAGTCCCGCTGCGCCGCGATTCGCGCCGGCGCAGAAGACCGCCACCCCCGCCGCCGCGGGAATGGCCAGGGCGAGCCAGACCGGCCAGATGCCGAGGACGGAATGCATGCTAAAACCGGAAAGGACCGTTGAATCGTATTCCAAACCGCTCCTGCCTTCAATGCCCGCAGGCCGTGCCTGTCCTAGAGCACGAACGGAATCAGCGCGGCAGTCGCCTTCCTGTACGCCTCGAAGCAGCCGCCGAATTTCCTCCCGAGCTCCTGTTCCTCGACTCGTATCCTGACGAGGTGCGCCGGCACCACGAGCGCAATCATGGCGACCAGCCCCGGCCACGATCCCGCCATCACCGGGTATGCGGCCGCCTCCACGATGTTCGCAAGGTAGGCCGGATGCCGCAGGAACGCGTACGGCCCGGTCGTCACGAGCCTGTGGTCCTCGCGGATTTCAATCTCCGCGCTCCAGAATCCCGACAGCGCCCTCACCGACCAGAACTTGAGCGCCGCCCTGGCGGCCAGCATCGCCGCGCCGGCCGCAATCAGCCCGGGATTGGGCTCCCTGCCCGAAACCACAAGGTCCGCGATGATGAACGCGTTGACCGCCAGGGTCCCGGCCAGCATGACCCGCAGGGGCTTCGATCCCCGGGCCGACACCGCGCCCTTTTTCCTGTTCCGCTGGCAGAGGCGGATTTCCGCAATCCTCACGACCCAGAGGAGAACCAGGACCGATGCGAGCGCCGCGTTCATCTCAGCTGCGCGCTCCCGCGACGGCTGCGCCGCGCTCGAACTCCCGGAGCACCCGGTCGAAGATCCCGCTGCTCATGCACGTCTCCTTCGAGAAGCCCCCGGGCCTCTGATAGGCCCTCTTGAACAGCCCGATGTACAGCTCGTAGAACCTGTCCAGCGGCAGGGCAGTCGGCAGGACCGTGTGCGTCAGGTCGAACAGCTCCAGGTTCCGGGTCGTGATCCGGTCCTTGACCTCCTCGTAGAGGTCCGTGCCCGGAAGCGGCGTCAGGATGCAGAACACCGGCTGCTTGAGCCCGTTCTCCTCCACGAAATCGCCCAGCGCCCGGAAGTCGTCCTCGCTGAAGTCCTGCTGCACGATGAAATGCGCGGACACGGTCACCCCTTCGGCGTGGAGTATCCTGATTGCCTCCCTGTTCTGCGCTGCCGTGGTCTTCTTGTTGAGCGCCTCGAGATCGCTGTCGCGGAACGCCTCGAACCCCACCAGCATGATTTCCATGCCCGCCTCGCGCCACCGGCGCACGATTTCCGGGTGCTTCACTATCGTGTCCGCCCTGCCGACAAGCTTGAACTTCTTCGAAATCCCGGCCTTCAGAATCATTCCCGCGATTTCGTCCGCCCTGCGGATGTCGTGCAGGAAGTTGTCGTCCGAGATGCTGACGTATGGCTCCGCCAGGGTCGCGAGCTCCTCCATCACCTTCCCGGGCGACCGCGTCCTGTACCTCCCGTTCTCCGCCTTCCACACGGCGCAGAATTTGCACCTGAACGGGCATCCCCTGGACGTCGTCATGCTCGCATACGGCTTCCAGGTCCCCCTGAAATAGCCGCTCCGGTATTTGGCCGTGAGGCTCCTCGCGGGAATGGGCAGGGTGTCGAGGTCCGCGTGAATCCCCCTCGGAGGCGTGAAGGAGAGGCCGCGCTCACCCGGCACGGCAAGGCCCGGAATCCCCGAGAAGCCCCCGCCCGCCCCGGCCGCCTCGACCACCTCCCTCAGCGTGTGGATTCCGTCGCCGATGCAGACGAGATCCACCCACGGCAGGTTGAAGTCCCCGGGCATGAAAGTGGCGTGCTGCCCGCCCGCTATCGTCAGCGCCCCGGGCTTGAGCTCCTTGACCCGCCTCAGGGCCGCGGACGCCTTGTACGTCTCCACCGTCAGCGCGGTCACGCCCACCACGTCCGGGTCGAACTCGAGCACCGCCTCGTCCAGCCCGCCGTCCAGCCGCATGTCGAGTATGCGCACGTCGTGGCCCGCCAGCGGCGCAGCGATTGTCTCCAGCGCTATGGGCTCCGTCATGTAGAACACGCCCGCCCCTATCACGCCGGGAACCGACTGCGGGTAGATCAGAAGGACCTTCATCTTTCGCTCCTCAATGCGTCGGGAATCGAATCGCCTCAGCCTTTCTTGAGCACCAGGCACGCGTTGTTGCCGCCCATGCCCAGCGCGTTGTTCATCGCCACCCTCACCCTGTGATCCCTGGCCACGTTCGGCACGTAGTCGAGGTCGCAGTCCGCGTCCGGTTCCTCGTAGTTTATCGTCGGCGGCACCTTGTCCTCGGAGACTGCCAGCGCGCATGCCGCGGTCTGCAGGCCTCCGCATGCGCCCAGGGGGTGCCCCAGCATCGACTTGAGCGAGGAGACCGGCACCTTGTACGCCCTGTCCCCGAGCGTCATCTTGAGCGCCCTGGTCTCGCGCGCGTCCGCCGCCACCGACGAGCTGCCGTGCGCGTTCACGTACCCCACGTCTTCCGCGTCCACCTGCGCCTCCTTCAGGGCTCGAATCATGGCCTTCGCCGCGTACCTGCCGTCCGGGTCCACCTTCAGCATGCTGTATCCGTCCGACGTGCAGGAATACCCGGCCAGCTCCGCGTAGATCCTCGCCGAGCGCCTCCGGGCCCTCGACATCTCCTCGAGAACCAGCACCGCCGCCCCCTCGCCCAGGACCCACCCGTCCCTGCCCCGGTCGAACGGCCTCGACGCGTGCTCCGGGTCCAGGTTGCGCTTCGAAAGGGCCGACGAGTTCCCGAAACAGCTCAGGAGCACAGGGGAAATCGGCGCCTCCGCGCCGCCGGCGAAGACTATCTCCGCCGCGCCCGCCTTTATGCTCCTGTACGCGTATCCCAGGGCGTTCGTGCCCGCGGAACAGCCCGTGGAGACGGTTATCGATTCGCCGTGGAGCCCCATCTCGATGCAGATGCCGCTCGCCGACGCGCCCGGAAAGCTCCTGGCCGCCGAAAACGGGTTCACCCCCGACGTCCCGTGCTCCATGTAGTTCGCGACTTCCTTCTCCATCGCCTGCATGCTCGTCGTGCTGACGCCCAGCACCACGCCGGCGTCTTCCGCGTCCCCGTTGAGATCGAGGTCCGCGTCCTTCTTCGCGAGCACGGTCGCCGCAAGGGCGAACTGGGAGAACCGCGCGAAATGCTTCACGTTC
>JBFZBV010000400.1:0-4027 GCA_041308285.1 Planctomycetota bacterium
AGAGGTGCATCATGAAGAAGATTTTCGTGTCCCTATTGATTCTTGCCGTCGCGGGCGTGGTGGGCTGGCAGGTCTACGTGAGATTGTCCGAGCGGGCCGGGGACAAGGGTCCGAAGCGCGGCGGGGCGGACGCAATAGTCGCCGTGGAGGTCGCCCCGATTACGAAGACGGCCGTCAGCGATCGCAGGGAGTTCACAGGCTCGCTCGTGGCCAAGTCCATGTTCACCGTGTGCCCCAGGGTCGGGGGCCGCATAAAGAAGCTCCACGCGGACATCGGGGACCGCGTCGAGAGGGGGGCTCCCATAGCGGAACTGGACGACGAGGAGTACAGGCTCAAGGCCGAGCAGGTCGAGGCGGAGCTCACGGTCGCAATCGCGAACGTGGACGAGTCGGCAAGCGCCCTCGAGGCCGCGAAGCGCGAGTTCGAGAGAATCGAGGCGCTCTCGCTGAAGAGAATCGCGTCGGAGTCCGAACTCGACGCCGCCTCCGCCCAGTACAAGGCCAAGCTCGCGAGGGACAAGGTGGCCAGGGCCCAGGTGGAGCAGAAGAAGGCCGCCCTGGCCGAGAGCCGCGTGCGGCTCGACGACACGAAGGTGAAAGCCGTCTGGGAAGGGGACGACTCCGGATTCAGGACCGTCGGAGAGAGATTCGTCCACGAGGGCGCCATCGTCGTCGCCAACACGCCGCTCGTGACCGTCATGGACATCAGCACCATCCTGGCCGTCATTTTCGTCCCGGAGAAGAACTACACCCAGGTCCAGAAGGGGCAGAAGGCGGTGATAGCGACCGAAGCAATGCCCGGAAAAACCTTCGAAGGCACAATCGCGAGGATTGCGCCGATGCTCAAGGAGAGCTCGCGCAAGGCGCAGGTGGAAATCGAGGTCCCGAACCCGGACTTCGCGCTCAAACCCGGGATGTTCGTGAGGGCGGTAATCGAGTTCGAGCGCAGGGAAGGGGCCACGGTCGTCCCGTTCATCTCCATCGTGAACCGCGACGGCGAGCAGGGCGTGTTCCTGGCCGATCTCGCCGCCAAGAAGGCGAGCTTCGTCAGGATTAAGCCGGGCATCCAGCAGGAGAACTTCGTCGAAGTGCTCGATCCCCCGATTTCCGGCTCCGTGGTGATTACGGGCCAGCATTTCCTGAGGGACGGGTCGGGGATTTCCCTGGCCCAGGGCGGCGGAGGCGACAGGCCGGGCCGGGAAGGCTCCGCGGGCGGGCAGGAGAAGCGGGGCGGACCGCGCCGGGAGGGGACCAGATGACTCTGCCGCGATTCGCAGTCGAGAGGCCGGTGCTGACCGTCATGGTCACCCTGATTGTCATGATACTGGGGGGCATCTCCTTCCTGCGCGTGCCGATTGATCTCATGCCGGACGTGAGCTACCCCACTCTGTCCATGTCCGTCTCCTACGGCAACGCCAGCCCCGAGGAGATGGAGGAGCTCGTGACCAGGCCCCTGGAGGAGGCCGTCTCGGCCGTGCCGGGGGTGCAGGAGTTCTCCTCCGAGTCCATGGAGGGTTCCTGCCGCGTGCGGGTCATGTTCGCCTGGGGCACGGACCTGGACGCTGCGGCGAACGACGTGCGCGACCGCCTGGACAGGGTCGCAGCCAGGCTGCCGGAGGACGCCACCAAGCCGACGCTCAGGAAATTCGACATCTCGAGCTTCCCCATCCTGATTCTCGGGGCCGCCAGCGACCTCGACCCCGTCCAAATCCGCAAGCTCATCGAGGACCAGGTCAAATACCGCGTGGAGCGCGTTCCCGGCGTGGCGGCCCTCGACGTCTTCGGCGGGTACAGCCGGGAGATTCACGTGAGGTTCGACAAGGACAAGGTGAAGGCCCTCGGCCTTTCGCTCGACTCCGTCCTCGCGAAGCTCGCCGCGGAGAACGTGAACGTGCCCGGCGGGGTGATCGAGAAGGGCAACCTCGAGGTGCTGATAAGGACCAGGGGCCAGTTCGCGGACCTGGACGAGATAAGGGAGACCACCGTGGCCCTGCGCGACGGCGTCCCCGTTCTCCTCGGGGAAGTCGCCGAGATTGCGGACTCGTGGGAGAAGGAGACGAGGATTGTGAGGATAAACGGCAAGCCCGGCATTCAGATGGCCGTGAACAAGCAGTCCGGGGCGAACACCGTTGCCGTGGCCAAGGGCGTGATGGACGAGCTCGCGAAGATAAACGAGGACCTGCCGCAGGTAAAGCTCACGCCCATCATCAACACTTCCGGATACATCGAGACCGCCATCGGCAACGTCACCGAGTCCGCGGTCTACGGCGGCCTTCTCGCCGTCGTGATCCTCTTCTTCTTCCTCCGCAGCGTGAGGTCCACGCTGATTATCGCCACCTCGATACCCTTCTCAATTGTCGCGACTTTCGCGCTGATCTACTTCGGCGGGTTCACGATAAACCTCATGACCCTCGGAGGCCTTGCGCTCGGCGTGGGCATGCTGCTCGACAACTCCATCGTCGTGCTCGAGAACATCTTCCGGCTCGGGGAAACGGGCATGCCCAGGAGGCAGGCGGCGATAAACGGATCGGGCGAGGTGACGATGGCCATCATCGCGAGCACCCTCACGACGCTCGCCGTGTTCCTGCCCCTGATTTTCGTGCGGGGCATGGCAGGAGTCATATTCAAGCAGCTGTCGTTCGTGGTGGCCTTCTCGCTCGCCTGCTCCCTGTTCACGGCCCTGACCCTCGTGCCGATGCTGTCCGCGAGGCTCATCGGATCGTCCGCCGGATTGCCTCCCGGGATTCCTGCTCCTGCCGCACGCAGGCTTTCCCCGCTGGGCCGGTTCTTCCGCGGTCTCGAGAACAACTACATGGACCTCCTCAGGTTCTCCCTGCGCCACAAGGCGCTCGTCGTGCTCGGGGCGATGGCGGCCCTTGGCGGGAGCCTCGCCCTCATCCCGCTCATAGGCGTCGAGCTCATGCCGACCGCCGACGAAGGCGAGGTCAGGGTCCGCGCCGAGATGGAGACCGGGACCAGGCTCTCGGTGCTCAGGGAGAAGTTCGACGTCATCGAGAAGATGGTCACGGCCGCGGTGCCCGAGATGAAGAGCAGCGTGACTGAAATAGGCGGCGGAGGCGGCGGGCCCGGCGGAGGCCACGCCTCGGGAAACTCGGGCAGCATGAGGATTTCCCTCAAGCCGAAGGCCGAGCGCAAGCGCTCGGACCAGGAGATATCCGCCGACCTCCAGAAGATGCTCTCGGTCATGCCCGGCGTCAAGTTCCGCGTGAGCCCCGGATCCGGCATGTTCATGATGAGGATGATGTCCGGCGGGACCGAGAGGCTGCAGGTCGAGGTGCGGGGCCACGACCTCGCCACGGCCGACAAGCTCGCCGAGAGGGTCCGGCAGGAAATCGAGGAGGTTGACGGCGTCACATACACATCCGTGAGCAGGGAGCCGGGCAACCCGGAGGAATGGATTGCCATCGACCGCAAGATGGCGGCGGACATGAAGCTCACGGTTTCGCAAGTGGCCAAGTTCGTGGAGACTTCCCTGACCGGGACCGGGGCCGGCTTCTTCCGCGAGAGCGGGGACGAATACAAGATACTCGTGCAGATAAAGGACGCTGAGCGGCTCAAGCTCTACGACCTCATGGATCTCACGGTCACCAACCCCGACGGCCAGCCGGTGGCGCTGAGGAACATCGCCTCAATCGAGTCCAGGACCGGCCCCACGAGAATCAGCAGGGACAACCAGGAGAGGGTGGTCACGGTCTCCGGAAACATCTCGGGCCGCGACATGGGGTCGATAATCAGGGACGCCCGCGAGAGGCTCAAATCCGTCCCCGTGCCGGAGGATTTCAGCGTCGTCTTCGCCGGCGACTACGAGGAGCAGCAGAAGACCTTCACCGAGCTCCTTCTGAGCCTCATACTCTCAATCGTCCTCGTCTACATGGTGATGGCCTGCCAGTACGAGTCCCTGCTGGACCCGTTCATAGTCATGTTCTCGGTCCCGCTCGCAATCATCGGCGTGGCGGTCATGCTCTTCCTCACAAGGACCTCGTTCAACATGCAGTAGATCGGAAGA
>JBFZBV010000401.1:0-9420 GCA_041308285.1 Planctomycetota bacterium
TCGAGGGCATTGTCGGGGCTCTGAAAGCATGAGCGGGGAAGTCCACACACACAGGATTAGAGTGAGGTACGAGGAGACGGACAGGATGGGAGTGGTCTACCACTCGAACCACTTCAAGTACTTCGAAATCGGCAGGACCGAGCTCATGAGGTCGAGGGGCATCCGGTACCGCGACCTCGAGGAGCGCGGGGTGATGCTCGCGGTCACCGAGGCCTGCGCCAGGTTCAAGGGGAAGGTGACGTACGACGACGAGATTACGGTCGAGACCCGGATGTCCATGGTCGGGAAGGCGGTTTTCAGGTTCGACTACAGGATTCTGCTCGGGGACGGCGGGCCGCTGATTGCGGACGGGCACACGGAACACGTCTGCATCAACAGGGAAGGAAGGCCGATTAGGCCTCCGGAGGACCTGGTCCGCAACGTCCGGGCGGGCGCCGAGGGAGGGAAATGACGAAGCCTGCGAGGATGTACCTGTTCGCGCTCGCGTTCGTCTCGGGCGCCTGCGTGATGACAATCGAGATGGCCGGCCAGAGGGCGCTGGCCCCTCATTTCGGCTCTTCGTACTACATCTGGACGAACGTCATCGCGATTATCCTGGCTGCGCTGTCGGCCGGGTACTATTTCGGCGGGAGGATTGCGGACAGGAGGCCGTCGATTACGGCGCTCCTCGCGTTCGTGTGCTCCGGCGCGGTCCTGGCCATGGGGTCGGCTCTGCTCGCGGCGCCGCTCGGCGGCGCGCTCGTGCCTGACGGCACGGGGATGGAGTTCTCTTTCCGCATCATCTTCCTCGGGTCCTTCGTCGCGTCCCTCGTCCTCTTCGCGCCTCCCGTCTTCATGCTCGCCATGGTGACCCCGTTCATCACGAAGCTTCTCGCGACAGGCAAGGAGGACATCGGCAGGTCCGCGGGCATCGTGGTGGCCCTTTCCACGGCCGGCAGCATACTGGGCACGTTCCTGCCTACCCTGTTCGTGGTGCCGGCCCTGGGCACGAGGCTCACGATTGTCGCGGCCGCGGCCGTGCTGATGGCGGTCGCCGTCGGCGGGCTCCTGGCATTCGCCTCGGGCCGAATCCGTACGGCCGCCCCGCTCCTGCTCCTGCCCGTGTTCCCCTCCCTCCTGGCCGACCGAATCCCCCTGAAGCCCACCGAAGGCATGGTCGAGGAGGTCGAGAGCCGCTACCAGTACATCCAGGTCAGGAAGGAGCGGGACGCCACGATGCTCACCCTCAACGAGGCCTTCGACACCTGGCATTCGGTAATCGTAGAAGGCAAGTACATGACCGACAGGAGGTACTACGACTACTTCAACCTGATACCGCTTCACTTCGACCCGGGCCTCGGCAGGAAACTCAGGGTGCTCGTCATCGGCCTGGCCGGCGGCGTCATATCGAGGCAGCTGCACCGCTTCTTTTCCGGAATGTTCGATCTCGAGATTGACGGCGTCGAGCTGGACCCCGACGTGGTTCTGATGGGCAGGAAGCATTTCGGGCTCGACTCGGACGACAACCGGAACCTCAGGACCTACGTCATGGACGGCAGGACGTTCCTCAAGATGTCGGACAGGACGTACGACATCATCTTCATCGACGCCTACAGCCAGCAAATCTACATCCCCTTCTACATGACCACGGCGGAGTTCTTCGAACTGGCCGCCGGGCGGCTCGCAAAGCCCGGAATCGTGGCGATAAACGTGTGCGAGTTCGGGGAGACGTCCCCCAGCCTCGGCGCAATCAGGGACACGATGGCCTCGGTATTCGGCAGGGTCTGCCAGGTGAAGGTCCTCTACGCAATCAACTTCCTGCTTTTCTCGGCCCCGGACGGGTTCGACCTCTCGGGCTCCAGGGTGAGGGCGAACATGGCGTCCCCGGCGTTCTCCTCAGTGCCCGAGTCCGACAGCCTCAAAATGCTCCTCGAATACTCCCTTACCGCGGTGAAGATTTACGAACCCCAGGCGGGGGGCAGGATTCTCACGGACGACGACGCCCCCATCGAAGCCCTGATGGACAGGTCGTACAGGGAGGTCAGGAACCGGCTTTCGGTGGATTAGCCCGGCCCCGTCGGACCTGAAGGCCCGCGCGGGGCGAGGCGGGGCCGCGAGCCGCGCCGAATCCTCCGGGGCGCTGCCGGGACTGGTGGCCCGAGGGCCCGGGCGCGTTATAATCGCAGTCATGGCTGGAAGCTTTTTTCGAAGCGCAGGCGCCGGGGTGCGGGCCCTGTTCGGGTCGAGGCGGCGGATCCTCATGGTCAACGCGGCGGCATGGTCCTTCGCCGCTGCGGCGGCCGCCGTCACGGGGGCCGTCACCTCCTCCGATTCTTTCTGCGGGACCTGCCACGTCATGGCCCCGCACGTCGACTCCCACCGGCGGTCCGCTCACGCGAGAGTCTCCTGCGCAGCCTGCCACATCCCGGACGAACCCGTCTCGGCGGCCGCCCTCAAGGCCCGGGCGGCGGTCCGGACCGCGGGATACCTGGTTGGGGCTCCGCCCTCGGCGAAGGCTGCCGAGGTGCCGGACGGGAGGTGCCTCGCCCCGGGCTGCCACTCCGCCGCGGCCCTCGATTCGCCCGGCCGCCTCGCCGGAAAGGGGATTGAGTTCGTCCACCGGAAGCACACGAGCCGGCCCGGAGGGGCCGCGGTCGACTGCCTCGCGTGCCACAACGCCTCGCAGGAAGGCTCGCACATGTCGCTGGACATGGCGGCGTGCTTCCTCTGCCACATGCGGCCCGGGCTGGACCGCCGCCTGTCGAGATGCGTGCTGTGCCACAAGAAACCGCCCTCGGAGGTGAAGCTCAGGTTCCTCGACCCCGAGGTCCGGTTCCGCCACTCGAGGGTGGGGGGCAAACCCGATTCCTGCGCCGGATGCCACGGATCCGTCACCAGGGGCGGATCGCAGATGTGCGTGACAGCGTTCCCCTTCGGCGTCGCGGCCGGGGCGACTCCCGAGGCCGCTCACGCGGCGGTCCCGCGATGGACCGCGGTGCCGTGCCTTTCGTGCCACAAGCCCGTGATCCACGGCGACCTGCCGCCCGGCGCGGCCATCGAGGCGGACGTCTCCTTCGACCCGGTGACCGAGGGCGGATTCTTCAGGTCCGCCGCGGTGAGGATGTACGCGGGCCGCACGGGAAGAGCATCGGACAGGCCCGACATCATGTTCCGGCGCGGAGTGCTCTGCTCGGCCTGCCACCCGGATTCGGGGAAGGATCCGGCGCCCGTCCCGCCCGCGCGGTGCGGGCTCTGCCACGAGAAGGCGCTCGGCAGGATCCCGGCCGAGCAGAAGCGCACGTTCACGGCGTGGGTCCTGAACCTGGAGGACGGCTGGAAACGGTACGGAGGGTTCCTGTCGTGGGATTCCGGGAAGCGCTCCGGCTTCGAGGCGTCCCTAGCGCTCGTACGGGGCGGTGCGTGGGTCCACAACGTCCCGCTGGCCCGCGAGGTCCTCGCGTCCTGCGAAGCCGTGCTCGAGTCCGGGACCGGCGGGGCCTTCACGCCCGTGATGCTGCCCGAGACGGACACCGCCGTGGCGGACAGGTCCTGCACGTGGCGCTGCCACATGGCCGTCCCCTCGATGGAACATGCCGGGAAGCCGCCTCTCAGGATTGCCCACAGGAGGCACATCACGGCGGCGGGCCTGAGGTGCTCGAGATGCCACGTCACCGAGGCCTTCGACGACTCGCCCTCGACCCACGGCAGGCTCGTCCCGGGAAAGCCGGACTGCCTGCGGTGCCACCACCTGGAGTCGGCGGTCAAGTCCGCGTGCGCGAGATGCCACCGGGCGCAGGAGGCAATCCTGGGCGGGGAGGGCGTGCCCGGCGCCGGGGTAGTGAGAAGGCGCAGCTGCCCCGACGCGGGCTGCTCCGACTGCCATGATCCCGGGGACGGGACCGGCGGGAGGGAGGAGGTTCTCGCGCGCTGCGCAGCCTGCCACAAGGCCGACAGGAGGACGACGCTCGACTCGTGGCAGTCGGCCGTGCGCGCGAAACTCGAACAGGTCGAGGGGAGGATTGCCTCGCTGGAGGGCGCGGCGTCGGCCGCGGGCGCGCCGGGCCTGGCCAGGGAGAAGCTCCTCCTCGCGCGGCGACAGGCTGCGGCGGTCAGGGCCGACGGCTCAGCAGGAGCCCACAACGTGCGTTACGCGGCCGCGGTGCTCGACGAGGCGCAGCGGAACGCGGACGAGTCGGCCGCGCTGCTCGGCCGCTGAGCGCACGGCATCCCCGGCCGCCCCGGAATGCCCTTGACTCCCCCGCGTAGGCGCCTGTAGGATGGCGGATGAATTCGAACGGCTGTTCGATTTTCAGGCGGACGATGCTTGGCATCTCGTACAGGAATCTGGCGGAAAGCAGGAACCTTAGGACCGACCGGAAGCTGGCAGGCATACTCCGTGCGGCCGCGAGGATTATCGCGGAGGAAGGATACGAGAGGGCCACCATAAGGAAGGTCGCCGCCTCGGTGGACGCGAGCATAGCGAGCCTCTACTACTACTTCTCGAGCAAGGAGGAACTGCTCTTCCAGATTCAGTACCATACCTTCAGGACCCTGCTCGAGAATCTCGACGAGGCCCTGGCATCCGCGGCGGACCCGAAGGAGAGGATCCGCGCGCTCATCAGGAACCACCTCGGTCATTTCTTCAGGCACATAAACGAGCTCAAGGTCTGCTCGCACGAGCTCGAGACTCTCAGGGGCAGCTTCTACGACCAGGTCCTGGACTTGAGGAAGGCCTACTTCAAGACCGCGATCGGGATTGTCATGGAGCTCCTGAGGGAGGCGGGCGACACGGTCCTCGATCCGAGGCTCGCGACCATGAACCTCTTCGGGATGCTGAACTGGATTTACACCTGGTACGACGCCGAGACCGGGCCGTCGGAGCGGCGCGCTGCGAGCCAGGTCACGACCTTGTTCCTCAACGGGATAAAGGGAGAGGGACGGCCGTGAACGCCCGCTGCGGGCGGGCCGGCGGGGGCACCCGGCCCGCGAAGGCGCTTTCCCCGGCGTCCTAGCGGGTTTCGGCGAAAGGGAATGAGAGCTGCTCGGCAGGCTGGGTCTCGGCGCACTCCCCGCCCACCTGGCCGCTGAGCACGCCCCCCGCGGCCCTCAGGCGGCGGAGAGCGGCCTCGACCGCCTCGGCAGAGGGCTCGTTGCCCCAGAAGTCGCGGCCAAGTTCCATCGCGGCCGCGCCAATCCACCCGCTCCCCATGAGGGGGTCGACCACGAGGTCGCCGGGGGCCGTGCTGTGGAGGAGGAGAGCCTGCGCCACGGCCTTGGGCTTGTCCCTATGATGGTCTCCGCGGACCGGAGGCTCGTATATGAGGCCGGGGATCGGATTCCGGCCCCTGCCCCTCCTGCCCTTCTCGAAGCGGAGTATGTAACGGCAGCGGTCCCCCCTGCCGGCGTCGCACTCCGGAGTCCGGTCCCAGACCACGATTCCACTGAATCGGAAGCCCGGCGTCTCGGCCGCGGGCTTCGCCCAGAACATGGTTTCGGGCAGGCAGAACAGGTAGAGATGCCTCTCGGGCTTGAGGACGCGGAAGAGCTCGCTGAGGATGTCGTCCAGGCCGGGCGGGAGGCCCTGGGCGCCGGCGCCGGCTTCGCCTTTCCCCGCGCGGTCCTGCGAAGGTTCCAAAACCGCGAGGTCGGCGGATTCCGTCCTCATCCTGCGCAGGCAGTTCGATGCCTCCGCCTGGCTCAGCCGGAAGCGGGGAGTTGCAGCCATCTGACCGCTGTTACTGGAACGGGTTGGGATTGCTCTCCTGCAGAGCGAATATGAATCCTCGCCTGTTGACGAGGTAAAGGACGTCGTCAATGTCGTTGGTCATCACGAACTGGAAGTCCGGGAGCGGGAATTCGGCGCGGCGGCGGCCGGTCTTCTTGTCGAGGATGACGAGCACGTTGCCTTCCCTGAGGATGTAGACCTTGTCCTTGCCGCTGAACACCATCCTCAGGCCCTTCTCGAACTCCCAGACCTTCTGCCCCGTCTTTATGTCGACCGCGAACAGGATTGCGCTGCCCGCAAGCCCGTACTCGTCCAGCACCTCTTCGGAGCGCACGTAGACCATGTCGTCGTCGGCGGCAGGCACGGCCTCGATTGGGCCGCCGGCCGGGAACAGCCATATCGGGGGGGGGCCGGCGAACCTGTTGAGGGCGTGCAGGTTGTAGTCGAGCCCGCCGACGTTCATCACGCCCTTCCTGATGTACGGGGGCGCGATGATTTGCTTGCCGGTCTCGTAGCACCAGGTCATCCTGCCCTTGGTGGAGTCGATGGCGTAAGCCTTGTGGTCGAGGCTAGTGAAGTAGAGGACGTTCTCCTCGACGATTGGCGACGAACAGACGAGGTCTCCGGTCCCGAAGAACCACTCCTCGATGGCTTCGAGCGATCCCAGGAATTCGCCATCGGCCGTCTTGGGGTTCTGGACGGACTCCTTGAACGCGTACAGCCTCGGCAGGTCGCCGGCCGCGATGTAGAGGTAGAAGTCGTTGGCGCACGCGGGCGATCCCTGCACGAACGGGAGCATCTTCTTCCACTTGACGTCCCCGCCGCGGCGCCAGACGCAGTGGACCAGGTCCCTGGATATGAGGTACACGTACTCCTTGCTGACGGCGGGCGGGTACTTGAGCGGGTAGTCGAGGTTGTAGATCCAGCGAACCACCCCCTTGTGCCTGTCGAGGAGCACGATTTTGTTGCGCGACGTCTCGACGAAGAGCATGTCCTCCGCGAGGAATACCCTCCTTACGAGCTCCCCCGCGAGGATGTATGAGTCCCATTTGCGGTAAAGGGGGAGGCGGTCGAGCCTGAGGCTCAGGTCCTTGAAGTTGTCGCTCCTCTCCTTCTCCGTCCACTGGAGATATACGGGAGGCGCCTCCTCCTGGCAGCCCGATCCAGCCAGGGCGGCTACCGCCACGCCGAGGATGACTGCGCATGCGGGGAACTTCCTCATTCCGTCGACTCCTCAAGGAAATCAGATAGGTTTATTTCGTTCTTCAGCTCGTAGGCCTGGAGCTTCTCGATGCGTTTGATGTCCTCCTCAATCCGGTTCACGAGCTTGAAGATGTAAGGCCTCCCCTTGAGCCGGTCCCTGAGATCGGTGAGCATCCTGTCCCAGGAACCGAAATACAGCTCGTCCCTAAGCGTAATCAGCATCCTGTCCTGGGTCGTCAGGGACTTGACGAACTCCTTGTGGGGAGATTCCATATCCGGTTCACGGCCTGTCGAGAAAAAACCTTCGAATAAAACGGGAAAATACCCTCCTGCAAATGCCGTGTCAAGGTCAAAGTGAAAAATGGTCCGGCCCGGGTCGGATCGGCCCTCCCTTTCGCGCGGATCGCGCCGTAGATTATACTTGTAGTTGAAAGTTGACACCTGCGGGCTGGCCCATAAAATGAGCATGTTTGCGCCCCGGGCCGCCGCGCCGAGGCGCGCCGCGGCCTTCGCGTGCTGCGCGCCGAGGGGTCCGCGGACCGGACCGCCGGCTTTTCAGGTGGCATGGAGATGCCGCAATTCCGGAATCCCACGGAACGGACGATTAGGGACAACCTCGAGGAAGTGCGTACCGGGATTGGCCGGGCCGCACTGAACGCCGGCCTCGGCCCGGATTCGGTCACGCTTGTCGCCGTGACAAAGAACAGGCCCGCCGAACTGGTGGACATGCTGGTGGACATGGGAATAAGGCACATCGGAGAGAACCGCGTGCAGGAGGCCGAAAGGAAAATCGCCCGCGCAGGCCGCAGGGCCGACTGGCACCTCATAGGTCACCTGCAGACGAACAAGGTCAGGAAGGCCCTGGAGATCTTCGCGGCAGTGCATTCCCTGGATTCCCTGAGGCTGGCCCGGGCAATCGACGCGGAAGCGGCAGCCCGCACGCCGCCTGCCAGGGTGCCCGTGTTCATCCAGGTGAACGTATCCGGGGAAGCCTCGAAGACCGGCGTCCGCCCCGGGGAAGTCGAGGCCATGGCCCGGGAGGTGTCGGCCATGCCGGGCCTCGATTGGGCCGGGCTCATGACCATGGCGCCCTATGCCGAAAGACCCGAGGATTCGAGGCCGGTCTTCGCGGAGCTGAGGCGGATTCGCGACCGCCTTTCCGCCATGGGGCTCGGGAAACGGGACCTGGGCCTGTCCATGGGGATGTCGGGGGACTACATGGTGGCCGTCGAGGAGGGCGCCACGGTCCTCAGGATAGGCTCGGCACTTTTCAAGGGTCTCGATTCCGCCTGAACATATGCCAAAGCTCGAAATAGTGACGGGACCTGAAAAAGGCAAGGCCGTGGACCTCACGGAGGGCAAGGCTTTCGTCTTCGGGCGGGACGCGTCCTGCTCCGTGCAGCTCACGGACCTGCTCTCGTCCAGGAAGCACTTCCAGGTCGCTTTCGAGGACGGCGCCTACTTCGTCCGGGATTTGGGATAGAGCAACGGGACCCTGCTCAACAACGACAAGATAACCAGGGAGCCCCTGAACCCAGGCGACGAGATACGAGTGGGGGATACGCGGATTCTTTTCAGGCCCGACCCTGAAGCCGAGCCCGCCGCCAGGGAGGCGCCCCAGCCCGAAGCCGCCCGCAAGGCGGCGTCCGACCCCCTCATAGGCACGACGATAGGCGGCTACAGAATCGAGGATTTCATCGGGAGGGGCGGAATGGGCGCCGTGTACAAGGCGCTGCAGATCTCCCTCAACCGCAAGGTGGCGCTCAAAATCCTGGCCTCCCACATGACCTCGGACAAGAAGTTCATCGACATGTTCATCAAGGAGGCGAGGGCGGCCGGCGCGCTCAACCATCCGAACATCGTCCAGGTATACGACGTCGCCGAGGAGAACGGCGTCCACTTCTTCTCCATGGAGCTCATGACCCACGGATCGGTCGGGGACAGGCTCAAGCAGCTCGGCAGGATTTCCGCGCCGAAAGCGCTCGAGATGATAATCCACGCCGCCAAGGGGCTCGAGTACGCCGAGAAGAAGGACATCGTCCACTGCGACATCAAACCCGACAACCTCATGATGTCCGAGGACGGCGCGATAAAAATCGGCGACCTGGGCCTCTCGAAGAACGTCCAGAGGGAAGCATCGGACCCGGCTTCGGACGTGGTCTTCGGAACCCCGCACTTCATAGCCCCCGAGCAGGTCCAGAAGCAGAAGATTGACCACAGGACCGACATCTATTCGCTCGGCGCCGCCTTCTACCTGATGCTCACCGGGAAGACCCCCTACTCGGGCGACACCGGACGCGAGATTGCCTTGAAGCACGTCAAGGAGCCCCTGATTCCGATCAAAGAGGTCAACCCGGAAGTCCCCGACAGGCTCGGCGCAATCGTCTCCCGCATGATGGCCAAGGACCCGAGGGACCGCTACCAGAACGCATCCCTCCTCCTGGACGAGCTCCGCAAGGCGAACATCGAGATAAACCCGGCCGCCGCCTACACGGACGGCTTCCCGGGCCTCG
>JBFZBV010000402.1:0-35233 GCA_041308285.1 Planctomycetota bacterium
AATCGAGACGGTACGCATGTTCCGCGCGCTCTCCGTCGACAAGCGCGTTGAAATCGTGCGGCTGCTCGCCGGAAGGACGCTCTGCGTGGGCGCCCTGTCCAATCTCCTCGGCGTTTCTGCAGGGGCCGTGTCCCAGCACCTCCGAATCCTGAAAGACGCCGGGCTCGTGGATTCCGACCGGCGCGGGTACTACATCCATTACAGCCTCGCTCCCGGCGCCGCCCGCCGGTGCAGGGAGGCGCTAAATTCACTTTTCGATTCGAACGAGGCGAAGGAGAAAGGAGCAAAGAGTTGTGCTGCGGGAAAACGAAGTGCCGGAGGCCGAAGGACCTGAAAGGCAAACCCGAGAAGTGCTCGCCGGAGCAAATCAGGAAGTGCCACGGCGACGCTAAGGGCCACCCCTGCGCGGCCCCGCACTCCAAGGGGCCAAAAAAGAAGCGCTGACGATGCCTTTCCGGCGCATTCAGATCCGCAGGGCCTGCGTATCTGTTCAGGTCATGTTTCACGGAGGCGGCCCGGCGCGCGACAGACCGCGAACGCTAAGAAGGAGCTTGACCTTATGTTCGTGATGGACGTGCAGAAATCCGTCGGCGCACCTCCCGGAAGTCATTCGGCCGATGTGCTTTTAGAAGCCGGTTCCGTCAAAGTCAGAAGAATAGAGCTCGGCCCGGGAGGGACGATTCCTCCCTGCCGGATGCGGGACGACGTGGTTTTCGTGGTTCTCGAGGGGCGTATCACATTCCGGGAGGAAGACCAATCGACGACCGTGGAGCCGCCGGGCGCTGTCTACATTCCGGGCGGCGCCACCGAGCGGAGCATGGAGGCCCAGGTGCCATCCATCGTACTTGCTGTGCTGTGTAAATCCGTCCGCGAAGGGAACAAATAGTGATTCATAGCGCACCGTTTGCCGCGATTGAAGTCCGCGGCCTGGCCAAGCGCTTCGGCGCGGTGCAGGCCGTCTCGAGCCTGGACTTCGACGTCGCCCTGGGGGAGATCTTCGGCTTCCTGGGGCCCAACGGCGCGGGCAAGACCACGACCATCAACATGCTCACGGGCCTCGCGCGGCCGGATTCGGGCTCCATCCGGATTTGCGGGACCGACTGCTCGGGAAATCCCAAGGCCGCGCAGCACCTCCTCGGGGTCGTACCGGACGAGAGCAACCTCTACCCCGAGCTCACCGGGTTCCAGAACCTCTGCTTCTGCGCGGCGCTGTACGGCATGCTCAAGCCCGCGCGCGAGGCCAGGGCACGGGACCTTCTCGCGCAATTCGGCCTGGCCGAAGCCCAGGATCGCAGGTTCGCCGGATATTCGAGGGGCATGAAGCGCAAGCTAGCAATCGCGGCGGGCATCATCCACTCGCCGCCCGTCCTCTTCCTCGACGAGCCGACTACGGGAATCGACGTCGCCGGTGCCAGGCAAATCCGGAAGCTCATCGCGGACATGAACGCCGCGGGCACGACAATCTTCCTCACCACCCACTACATCGAGGAGGCCGAGCGGCTTTGCGGGCGCATCGCCTTCATCGTAGCCGGCGCAATCGTGAGGACGGAGGCGGTTTCCAGCCTGCTCGCGCAGGCCGGCGGGCGGAACGTGCTCCTGCTGAACATCTCGAATGAAACCGCCGGACACCGGGAAGCCCTCGCCGCCTCGTTCCCCGATTTGGCCTTCGAGGCTGCCGGAGCCGGCGGCATACGCGTGGAATCCTCCGGGAGAATCCGCGCAGGCGAACTGGTCCGATTCCTGGAGGATCGCGGCGCGGAAGTCGAGGAGGCGAGAATCGTCAGGCCCTCGCTCGAGGACGTCTTCGTCCGCGTCACGGGCATCGAGGCGTCCGCCATGAAGCAGGACAGGCCCAAGAGCCCGGCCGGTGGGGGAGGCGGATCATGAAAGCCTGGATTGCCTTCTGGAACATCCTCGTGAAGGACATGCGCACCTACTACCTCAAGCCCCCGAACGTGAGCTGGGGCATAATCTTCCCCTTCGCATGGGCCGGCATGTTCTTCATCCGATCGGGCCGCGATGCCGGGGGTATCATCGAACTGCTGCCCGCCGTGACGGCCGTATCGGTCCTCTTCGGCACGACCAGCATGCTCGCGGTGACCGTGACGTTCGAAAAGAAGGGCCGATCCTTCGAGCGGCTGCTGCTCGCTCCCATCCCGCTGTGGCTCCTCATGCTCGCGAAGACGTCCGGCGCGGTGCTTTTCGGAATCGCGAACGCCTTCGTCCCCGTGATCATGGCCGCTTTCGTCGCAGACCTGTCCGGGGTTTCCTTCGGCATGCTCGTCCCCGCAGTCGCGCTCATCGCCGTCTCCTCCACGTTCCTCGGGCTCTTCATCGCGGTTTCGGTGAGCGAGGTCTTCGAGGCGCAGACGTTCTCGAACTTCTTCCGCTTCCCGATGCTGTTCCTGTGCGGGCTGTTCTTCCCAATCGAGATGCTCCCGATTTGGCTCCAGCCGCTTTCGTACGTCCTTCCGCTGACGTACGGCGCGGACGCGCTGCACGAAGCCGTGCACGGCGCCGGCAGGATGAACCCCGGACTTGACCTCGCCGTGCTCGCGGGGTTCTGCGCGCTCCTGTTCGCAATCAGCCTCCGCAACATCAAACGCCGGTGGATTGCATGACGCGGACTTGCGCCGATGAATGACGACGACGAACTGATGCGGGCCGTCGCAGGAGGGGACCTCGACGCCTTCAACCCCCTCGTCGCCGGGCATCAGGAGGAAGCATGGCGCATAGCGTTCCGGTTCACCGGAGACGCGGCCCAGGCCGAGGACCTCGCCCAGGAGGCCTTCCTGCGAATCCTCGAGGCTGCGCCCCGCTACCGGCCGGCCGGGGGCTTCCGGATGTACCTGATGCGCGTCCTCTCGCGGATCTGCATCGACTGGAAACGCAAGAAGCAGCCGGCCCCCGCAGGCGACGAGCTGCCCGATCGCGGGAGCCCAGGCGGCCCGGCCGACCCGGTCCTCGAAGACGAGCGGCGCACGCGCGTGCGCTCCGCCCTCGACGACCTGCCTTCGAACCAGCGAATCGCCGTGATTCTGCGGTATTACGAAGGGCTATCCGGATCCGACATCGCCCAAGCCATGGACACGTCCGCCAAGGCCGTCGAGCGGCTCCTCTACAGGGCCAGGGAAACGCTCGAGGGCCGGCTTCGGGACATCCGGTGACGCGGCGCGTCGATTCGCACATGACCCGGACGAGCCGGAACTAAAAAGACAGGGCTCCTCCGGGTTATGCCACGCGCTGCGCCTCGAGGGCTCGTATCTCCCGATTGCGCATCTCGGCATCGGAGAGGTCGGAGCACACATGGACGAGCCGGCTTCCGCCGCCCGGCATCCGGGGTGAAGCGTGTAGTATTCCTCGATTATTATCTGCAGGTCGGTTGAACGTAATCCTGCAAGCCGTTCGTCCTCGAAGTTCAGAAGCATCAAAGCATCCCTAGGAGTTCCGGAAACGAGATGGGCTGACAGGCATTGCCGGATGTAGGTGGTTTTCCCGGAACGTCGCATCCCTATAATGATAAAGGCTTTGCCAGGGACGGCCGGCAGCTTGATGTCCCTGCGAGTGAGCTTTGGGACTTTTGCAGCCGCAGTCCTTCATGCCGCGCTGCGTCACCCATAGGTGGCCAGAAAAATCCGAGGGGGAAAACGTCTGCTTGTCCGTTTATATGTTCAATGAGCGAAAAAACGCCAACTTCCTGCGACGAGGTCCTAAAAAACCTGGGCTCCACCCCGCAAGCGGTTATATCCCCTGCGCTCCGCCATGACGTCATGGCTCATTGCGCCTCCTGCGAGCCCTGCCGGTCAGCGCTTGCGGCTGTCGACCCCGTGGCCGCATCCCTGTCGATTCTTTCCGCACCACCGCTGCCCCGGGATTTCCACGCCCGGCTGATGGAAAAGGCCCAGGCAAAGGCCTGCGCCGGCGCTTCCAACCGATTGGCCCGCTTAGCGTTGCTGCGTAGGCGCGCCGCAATCGCGGCCATGATTGTCGTGGGCGCCGCGCTCGGCCTCGTCTTCGGCTGGATGTCGGCCAAATCAGCCCTGAATGCGCCCGACCGGTCCTCTGCGGATCCCGTGGACATGTATCGACTTGACTCGCCGGGCAACAGCCGCGACGTATCCATCCCAGGCAGCTACCTCGATCTCCTGTCCGAACCGGACGTGGAGGCCCGCTGACCATGCGAAATGAAATCGCCGTCCCGCTTATCGCACTGTCGGTCGCCATGAACGTCGCCGTTATCGGTGTGTGGGCAGGCCATGCAGCACTTGCGGGCGGAGAGGCGGGCAGGGCCGCAGAAAAAACCGAAATCCGCCACCCCCTGCACCATAGGCTCGACCTCACTGCCGGGCAGCAGCGCGCCCTCGAACCCAAGGTTTCGGAATTGAAGGACCGGACGAGGGATCTCAACATGGAGCTGGGCCGCCTCAGGGCCGGGCTGCTCGACATGATTGACTCGGAAAACCCCGATCCTGCCGCCCTGGCCGCCAGGCAGGACGAAATCACCGCAGTCCAGGCTCGACTTCAACGTCTTGTCGTTGAACAGCTGCTGGCGGAAAAGGAAATCCTGACGCCCGCCCAGAGGCAGGAGCTGTTCATGCTTCTCCGAGACCGATGCGGGTGCGCCGGCCACTCCGGCATGGGCGTTCCCTGTGACGGCGGTTCGCCCTGCGGCGAAAACAAGAACCCCGAATCCAATCCCTGTAAATGCACGAAAGGAGGATGCAGATGAAGAAGATCGCCCTGTTCACACTGTTTATCCTGGTCGCAGCCGGAGGGGTCCTGTCAGCGTACTCAATCGCCAGGAACAACAGCGCCCAGCCCCAGGACAAGCCTGAAATCGCCAATCCAGCGCCAGCCCCTGTCGAAACCGGCAAACCCTGCCTTGGCGACGGCGCCTGCCCCTGCGCCGGAGAAGGCTGCGGCAAAGAGTGCGGCAAAGAGTGCAAATGCGGCGGCAAATGCGATGACGGATGCGGCGACGGCTGCAAGTGCGGCGGCGAATCAGGCGACGGCTGCAAGTGCAGCGGTCACGGCAAATCCGGTTGCCACGATAAAGGCACCGGCCACGGATGCGGCGGCAAGTGCGGCCGCGGATGCTGCAACCGTTAATCCATGACACGGACGAATCGGAACCCGCCGAAGCCTCTGCGTAGGCGGGTTCGCGAACTTCCATGCTCGTCCGGGCCATTTCACGCCCTTACGCCTCCGGTTCTCCGCATCGGGATTTCATGTCCCTGGATTGCTTCTTTTGCCATGGCTTTGCGGTCGTGATATAGTCCCGCTGCGGTTTCTTCTTCCTTTGCATGTTTCACGGGTCTTTGGAGATCAATCCTTGGGATTCATGAAACCAGGCGAAAGCCTGTCATGGCTCTTGATTCTCGCCGCTGCGGGCTCCGGCTGCGCGTTAATCGACCCCACGGACCCGTTCCGAAGCGCGCCAATCGCGGATGCCGTTCCCGGTGAAGGCGGGATTGCCAGGAGAGCCGTGCACGCCGTTCACGGGCCGCTGAGCCTGGAGGAGGCCGTCCGCGTCGCTCTCGCGAACAATCCCGGGCTGGCAGCGGCGGCCCACGAGGCCGACGCCGCATCCGCCCGGCGGGACGAGGCCGCAGCGCTGCGCTGGCCGACGCTGCGCGCATCCGGCGCATACGGCCACCACCTCGACCCCCAGCGCATGGGAGCGGCGTCCGGCAACGGCGAACCCGGCGTCTTCGGACGGGACCTGTTCGCGGGCGACCTGGCGATTAGCATGCCGGTTTTCACGGGCGGACGAATCACCAGCGAAATCGAAGCCGCCAGACTGCTCGAAATGGCCGCCAGGCACGGACTCGCCCGGACCCGGGACGAGCTGGTCTTCAATGTGTCGAGCGTTTTCTTCGGCATACTGGCACAGCGGAAGGCAATCGAATCGCTCGAGTTCTCGCGCACCGCCCTGCAGGAGCAACTCAAACGGGTGACGAACCTGATGGAAGCCAGGAAGGCGGCGATGGTGGACCGGCTGCGCACCGAAGTCCGCCTGGCGGACATCGAGCAGCGCCTTGCGCAGCAGCGCAACGCGCTCTCATTCCAGACGCGATTCCTTGCGAACCTCCTCGGGCTGGACGAACAGGAAAAGCCCCTCAATCCCGCCGGAGAACTCTCCCGCCCCGGAGCCGCCGCGCAAACCCTGAATCAGGTGCTGGCCCGGGCTTTGTCGCGCAGGCCGGACTACCTCGGAGCCCGTGCCGCCGTGGCGTCCCAGGCCCGCACCGTCGACGCTGCCCGGGCCGGGCACTGGCCCGCGGTTTCGCTGCAGGGGACCTACGGATGGCGATGGGCAGCGAACCCCGTCGAAAGGCAGGCCGGAACTCCCGAGGGGAAAGACGCGGGACACGTCGGAATCGCGGTTGACATCCCCCTCTTCGAGGGAGGGAGAGTGGAAGCCCGTGTCCGGCGCGAAAAAGCCCGCCTGCTGGCCGCTCGGGAGGGTCTCCGGCGCCTCGAGCTCCAAATCCGCCTCGAAGTCGAAACCGCGGTCCTGAACCTTGAATCGGCGCGGCTCAGGGCCGATGTCACGGAAAAAGCAATCGGACAGGCGGCCGAGAGCCTCCGCATAGAACGCGAGAAATACGACATGGGCAAGGGCGCGATCGCGGACGTCCTCGACGCGCAGTCGGCCCTGCTCGAGTCCCAGACGGCTCATATCCGGGCGCTGGCCGACTGCAACGTCGCCATGGCCCAGCTGAAATTGGCGGCAGGTGATCAATGAAAGAACATCCCAAACGCGAGTCCCGGTCCCTTCTCCCGGCTGTCGCCCCCTTTGCGCTGCTGCTCCTCGGTTTGGCCGTTCCAGGCTGCGGCGGGCAGGAAGCGGCCCCGTCCGGCGACGCGAAGAAGAAAGCCCCGGCCGTGGCGGTCGAGGCCGCCCGGAAGGAGCCGATTGCGCGTCTCATCGAACTGACCGGCGAAACCGCGGCGGTCGAATCGGCCGTCATCGCCTCAACAGTCGAGGGCCGCATCGGTTACCTGCCGTGGAGGGAAGGCGACCGCGTCGAGCCCGAGCAGGGCAGGCCCGTGAAACTCGTCGAAATCGACCGCGACCTCTACAAGGCCGAGGTCAGGGCGGCGGAGGCCGCGCTCGATGTCGCCAGGGCCAGGCTCGATGACATGAAGGCCGGCACGAGGCCGGAGGAGATCGCCAAGGCCGCCGAAACGGTCAGGCAAATCGAGGAGAGCGCCGCTTTCGCCAAAATCGACCTGGACCGCGTCGGGAAGCTGGCCGAAAGCGGCTCAATCCCCGGCGAGGCCCTCGAGAAGGCGAGGGTCGCCCACTTCGCGGAGACCGCACGCCTCGCCGCCGCCAGGCGCCACCTCGAGATGCTCGAGGCCGGGTTCACGAAGACCGCCGTCGCCGTCCAGGAAGCGATGGTGAAGGAATCATCCGCGCGGCTCGAACTGGCTCGCGCGAAACTCGACGAGTGCGTGATACACGCGCCTTTCAAGGGAACCGTCATGCGCGTGTTCGCCCGCGCCGGCGACATGGCCTCGACAAGGGCGCCGCTCCTCGAAATCGCTGACTTGTCCACGCTCGTCGTCAGGACCTCGGCGCCGGAAGCGTATTCCTCGAAAATAAAGGAGGGCATGAAAGCATACGTGACGCTGGACGCCGTACGGGGAAGCCAGCTCCAGCTGGAGGTGTCCAGAGTATTCCCCGGACTCGACCGGGAAATGCGGACCAGGACCGTGGAAATCCGCCTGTCCGGCGCGGAGGGCGCCGCGCCCGGCATGTTCGCGCGAATCCGAATCGAAATCGAGCGAGACGAGTCCGCGGTCACGATCCCGGCGCAGTCGGTCGTGACCAATCCCATGGGCGCCCGGGTGGCGTTCGTGGTCGCGGACGGCAGGGCGGCGCAGCGCATTCTTCAGACGGGCATCGAGCAGGGCGGCCGCGCTCAGGTCATCTCCGGCATCGCCCCAGGAGAAAACGTAGTAACCGCGGGCAACGAGAAACTGAAGGACGGCGTCGAAGTCAGGATTATCGAACCGGGCAAACCCGCGGGCAAATCCGGCCCCGGGACCGGAGCGCCACAGGAGAAGAAAGGCCGCGCCGAATGAACCTCACCCGACTCGCCGTCAGCCGCCGGGTTTCCACCACCGCAATCGTCGTTGCGCTCGTCGTCCTCGGGCTCTACGGGCTCTGGCGCCTCCCCGTGGACTTCCTGCCGGACATCACCTACCCGATGATTAAAGTGTTCATCTGGTGGCGCGGCGCGACGCCCGAGGAAATCGACAAGAGCCTAGCCGACCCCATCGAGAGGCAGATGGCCACCGTGGACGGCCTCGATTACATCGAATCATCCGCGATAGAAGGCATGTACACTCTGACGGTCAATTTCAAGTACGGCGTGGACGTGGACGTTGCGTACCAGGACGCGCTGGCTGCCATGGCCAGGGCCGCCCGGTGGCTGCCTAAGGACATCGAGCCGCCCTTCGTGTTCAAAGCGGACCCGTCCCAGCTGCCGGTCGTGCAGATGACGGCGTCCAGCGACCGATGGGACCTCGTGAAGCTCAGGACGTGGGCTGACGAGTGGCTCCAGGACCAGCTCCTTGCGGTATCAGGGGTCGCGGGCGCGGAAATCGTCGGCGGGCTCAAGAGGGAAATCCGCGTCCACATGGACCCGGAGGCCCTGGAAAAGCACGGGCTGACGCTTCAGTTTGTCCTTAAACGCCTGCGCGACGAGAACGTCGAGCAGTCCGGCGGAAGGGTGACTTCAGGACCCAGGGAGATTATCGCCAGAACCACCGGAGAATTCCGCAGCCTGGACGAGATCCGCGACGTCGTCTTGCTGAGCAGAGGCGGGTCGACCCTGCGCCTGCGCGACATCGCCGAGGTGCTGGACTCGCACGAGGAGGCGCGCGTCATCACGCGCCTGGACGGAAACCCGTGCGTCAAACTGAGCGTGCTGAAGCAGGCGGACGCCAACACCGTCGAAGTCGCCCGCCAGGTCGAAAAGCGAATCCGCGAACTCGAACCGGCGCTGCCTGAAGGCGTGCAGCTGGGGCTGGTGGAAAACCAGGCCGACTACGTCAAATCGTCCCTGGACGGCGTCAGGAACGCCGCAATCGAGGCTGCGGTCCTGCTCATCTTCGTCATCTACCTGTTCCTGGGATCGTTGAGGCAGGTTCTGGTCATGGTGCTCGCCCTGCCGGTCACGCTCGTGCTCAATTTCGGGCTGATGAAAATCGCCGGCTTCTCGCTGAACATCTTCTCCCTCGGCGGGCTCGTAATCGCCATAGGCGTGCTCCTGGACAACTCGATTGTGGTGATTGAGAACATAACCAGGCTGCGCCGCGAACGCCCCGGGGAAGAGACGGGCGAGGTCGCGGTGGAGGCGGTCTCGGAAGTCGGCACAGCCATCGTCGCGGCGACGCTCTCCTTTCTCGCCCTGTTCGTGCCTTTCCTTCTCGTCCCGGGGCTCACCAGCCTGCTTTTCCGGGAGCTGATACTCGTGATCGCGGGAATTGTCCTCATAAGCCTCGCGGTCGCGGTGACGTTCACGCCCATGATCACGGCCGCGATTCTGGGGAAGAGGCCCGCAGGGCCGGCGAAGCCGGGTCTCTTCGAACGCATGTTCGTCGCCGTCACCGACGCCTACGCGCTGGGGCTTGGGGCGGCGCTCAGGCTCCGATGGGTCGCGATCCCGGTTTTCGGGCTCGTGCTCGCCGCGTCGGTGCTCCTCGCGGGCCGGCTCGGCAGCGAATTCCTGCCGCAGACCGACGACGGCAGAATCATGGTGAAGGTCAAGCTGCCGACTGGTGCGGCCCTGGGCGAGACCGACCGCCTGCTGCAACGTATCGAGGAGAGCATCGGGCGGGACGAATCGGTCGAGAGCGTCTTCACGCTTTCGGGCGGAAGGGTCATGGGGCTCAACACCTACGAAATCGCGAACGAGGGCGAGATCGACCTTCAACTCGTCCCCCCGTCGAAACGGCGGGTCAGCACGAAGCAGTTCATCGAGCGGCTGCGGCCGATAGTGGCGAAGATTCCGGTTCCGGGCGGAAACGCCATGGTGATGCAGATGAAGCTGAAGGGCATCCGCCAGGCCGGGACTTCCGACATAGAAGCCAAGATAAAGGGTCCGGACATCGCCACCCTGTTCGACGTCGCGCGCATGACTGCGGGCGTCATGAGCGAAATCGACCACGTCACTAACGTCTACATGTCCATGGACATGACGAAGCCCGAGCACAGGGTGCGGGTGGACCGCGTCCGGGCCGCGGACATGGGCGTGCCGGTCCAGGAAGTAGCGGACACGCTTCGGTCCTTCGTCACGGGCGCGGTGGCCACGAGATACCGCGAGGGCGAAGAGTACTACAACGTGCGCGTCATGATTCCCGAAAGCCGAATCTCGTCGAAGAGCGACCTCGAGAACCTGCCGCTCAGCAGCGCCCGGGGGGGATACCTGAGGATACGGGACGTAGCAGTCGTAGAGCCCGCGGTCGGGCCGGTCGAAATAGTGCGGGAAGACCAGGTGAAGCAGGTAATCGTCCAGTGCGACAGGTCGGGCGCGAGCGTGGGCCAGGCCCTCGAAGAGGTCAGGAAGGCCATGGCGGGAAGGGATTTGCCCGCAGGCTACGAGGTCGTCTGGGGCGGCCAGGCGCAGATGATGCGTGAAATGGCTGTCGACGTCCTGTCGGTCCTCGCATTCGCCCTGTTCTTCTCGTTCATAGTCCTCGCCGTGCAGTTCAACAGCCTCAAGCTGCCCGCGCTGATCCTCGGCAGCCTTCCCGTCTGCATGTCGGGCCTGGTCTTCATCATGGCAATCACGGGTCTGCCAATCGGCGCGACGGTTGTCATCGGCGTCCTGATTGTGGCCGCCGCGACTGTGAACGACGGAGTGCTGCTTCTCGCCTTTGCGCGCGAGCTGCAGGCGCAGAAAGGCATGTCTCCCTTCGAGGCGGTCCTGAGCGCTGCGAAGATTCGCCTGCGGCCGCGCGTGATGACCACTGTCAGCACCCTGGCAGGCCTGTTCCCGCTGGCCCTCTCGCTCGAAGAGGGCGGGGACATGCTTAAGCCCATGGCCGTGGCAGCAATCGGCGGACTGCTGATGGAAATGCCCGTCGCCCTGTTCCTCATGCCGTGCCTGTACGTCGCATTCTCGTCCGGAACGCCCGCTGCGCCGGGCCCCGGTTCTCACGCGGCGCCCCCGGCACCCCTGGAACATGCCGGGGATCGCTAGAAATCCCGCGTCACGGTGTTGACGGGAAGCGGGCTAATTGTGAAACTATTTTCACTCAATCACATTAGAGAAGGGACCATGAAGAAAGAGAATGAAATCCTCTATGAGATGAAGGTCGGAATCCTGAAGGCGCTGGCGAACGTCACCCGCCTGCGGATTGCCGAGTTCCTGCTCGACAGAGAGTCGTCGGTCAACGACATCGTCTCCGCCATGGGCATCGAGAGGACGGGCGTCTCGAAGCACCTCGCGTCCCTGCAGAAGGCGAACATCCTCAAAAGCAGGCGCGAGGGGACCACGGTCTTTTATTCCCTCAAGATACCGTGCATCCTGAACGTCTTCGGCTGCATAGAGGACGTTCTCAACGAGCAGGTCAGGGCGAACATGTCGCTTTACATGAGAATCGGGAAGCGGCGGAGCCGAGGGCGGATTGGGGCTGGGCGCTGACCATGGACTGGAAAGCCGAGTGGAAGAAGCTCGCGGCCATTGCCGCGCTGTTCCTGCTCTTCTTCTGGCTCCCCGTGGACAGCGCGCGCTTCACCGGGAGCCTGATGGAAGCCCTCCATCTCGCCCGCTGGTACGCCCGCGAGCACGTGCTTCTCTGCCTCGTGCCCGCCTTCTTCATCGCAGGGGCCATCGGCGTCTTCGTGAGCCAGGCTTCCGTGATGAAATACCTCGGGGCAGGGGCAAACAAGGTTCTTGCCTACGGCGTGGCGTCCGTTTCCGGATCAATCCTCGCCGTCTGTTCCTGCACCGTTCTCCCGCTCTTCGCCGGGATCTGGAAAATGGGCGCAGGACTCGGTCCCGCCTGCTCGTTCCTCTACTCCGGGCCGGCAATCAACATTCTCGCAATCATCCTCACCGCCCGCATTCTCGGCCTGGACCTCGGCGTCGCGCGAGCGGTCGGCGCCATCGGGTTTTCGGTCGTCATCGGCTTGATCATGCATCTCTTCTTCCGGAAAGAGGAGGCAGCCAAGGCCCTGGTTCAGGCCGCGCTTCCGGAGCCGGAGGTTGAGCGTCCCCTGTGGAAGAACGCGGTCTTCTTCGCAGTGATGATTGGAGTGCTCGTGTTCGCCAACTGGGGGTCGCCGAACGATTTCATGTTCAATCTCGCAGGCGGACGGTATGTCCGGGCTGCCGTGATCGAGGCGCCCGAGGATCCCCTTGCGGCGGGATCGCGGTGGCGCATCGAGGCCCTGGAAGGCCCGGACGCAGGGAAGGAACTCGTTGTCGCGTCCTCGGAGATTGAGGGAAAGACGGCCTCGCCGGGCGTCTGGACGGCCGTCTGGAAGGCGAAGTGGGCCGTCACGGCCGCGTTTTCGGCGGCGCTCGGGCTGATTCTGTTCGCCTGGCTCGGCATGGCGTGGTGGAAGCTGCTCCTCGCGGCGGTCCCGGCCGCCGCTCTGGCGCTGCTTCTGCCTGGTTCGGGCCTTTGGGTCCTGATTCCCTTCGCCGCGGGCATCGTCGGGATCTCGACTGTACTCGCGTCGGACAAGGGCGAGGGCGGCGAGTGGTTCGGATCGACCTGGACCTTCGCCAGGCAAATCCTTCCCCTTCTCTTCGCAGGCGTCCTGGTGGCTGGATTCCTGCTCGGCAGGCCCGGGCACGAAGGGCTGATTCCGGGAAAGTACGTGGAGATGCTCGTCGGCGACAGTCCCGACCGGTTTCTGGAAATCACGGCGCTGGGCGGCGGGGGCTTCGAGGGCTTCGCCCGGACGGTCTGGCCGTTCTGGACGAACTTCTTCGCAGCGGTCTTCGGCGCGTTCATGTACTTCGCGACGCTGACCGAGGTCCCGATTCTCCAGGGGCTCATGGGCAGCGGCATGGGCAAGGGCCCTGCGCTCGCGCTCCTGCTCGCGGGCCCTGCGCTCTCGCTGCCCAACATGCTTGTGATTCGGAGCATCATGGGCACGAAGAAGACCGTGGTCTTCATCCTGCTGGTGATTGTCATGGCGTGGATATCGGGACTGATCTTCGGATTAATCGCAAGATAGGAAAAACGTCAGATGCGGATCCCCCTCGCCCCGCGGAGCGGGGAGAGTGGGATGGAGGGAACGCCTGACGGGCTTTTGCCGCGGACGTTTTCCGGCGGCCGAGAAAAAAAGGGGACAGGTACCTTTAATCGGGAACATCAGGCGCAAGGAGGCGAAATGATAAAGATCCAGATACTCGGCACCGGATGCCCCAAGTGCAGGAAACTCACCGAAAACGCCGAGGCGGCGGCCAAGGCTGTTGGCGTGGAGTACGAAATCGTAAAGGTGACCGACATCAACGAAATCATGAAATTCGGCGTCATGATGACTCCCGCGCTCGCCGTGGACGGCCTAGTCAAGTCCGTGGGCAAGGTGCTATCCACCGAGGAAATCCGGAAGGCGCTATTGGGTTGATACGCCCCTCCGTTCAGGATTTTTAAAGGGCTCGACGACGCCCCCGCGGGGGCGACCGAGATTCCAATGGAAGGCAAAGGAGAAACGATGAGTAAGTTGCTGCCATTGTTGTCGGTGCTCCTGTTCGCTTCATGCGGAGTGAAGGCGTCCGCCCCTGCGCAGCCGCCCGGGAAGCCGGGCGGGGACGTGTGCCCGCCCTTCTTCCTCAAGGACGAGGCCGGCAACGTCATCAATCCCGTGACCGGAGAGAACATCGACAAGCCGTACAGCCCCCGCAAGACCTGCGGGGAATGCCACGATTACGACCTCGTCGTCGAGGGCTTCCACTTCCAGCAGGGAAGGGGCGAGCCGGTGACAAAGGAACTCGCTGAACGCTACGCATGGGTCACAGGGCCAGGGCAGTACGGCGGCAGGTGGTGAACGCCCGCCCCGAATTTTCGCCAGTTGGCGAAAAAGAGCAATGCGAGCGCCCTTTCCGTGGATTTGACCTCCTACGATTTCATGACCCAGGATTGCGGCGCCTGCCATCCCGGCGGAGGGCCGGCCGAACTCGACCGCAACGGCAAACGTTATGACCTGCATGCCGCCGACCCCGCCAACAACATCAAAGGCGGGGCTGACAACGGCTTCGACGGAGACTACTACAAGGCGAAATGGGCCGAGTCCGGCGTCATTGAGGCCGACTGCCTCCTGTGCCACCTTCCCGGCTACGACAAGAAGTCCAGGGAGGCCCAGCGTGCGAACCTCAATTACCGGTGGGCTGCTTCGGCAGGCGCGGGCTTTGCGAAAATCACGGGCGCCGTCAAGAACGGGGAGAATCTGTGCATCCAGTACGACAAGGCCCGCTTCGACGAAAAAGGCTGCCTGAAACATCAAATCGCCCCGGAACCAGGCACATCCGTGTGCTTGTGGTGCCACGGCGAGACCGACTGGAAGAAAAAGGGCGAAGTCTACGAGCCTCGCAAGGACGTGCATCTAAATGCGGGCCTGCGCTGCGTGGATTGCCACCCCGCGGGATCGAGGGCCGCGGACGAACGCATCAACAAGCCCGGAATGCACCAGTTCGCAAAGGGCGACGACCCGGGATCGCTGGTCCGCGACGACCTCGATGACACCATGGAAGGGTGCCAGGGGTGCCACGAGACGCGCAAACACGGTGCACCCCTGCCCAAGCATGCCGGCCTTCCGCCCGATCACCTCGAGACCATCTCGTGCCAGGCCTGCCACATCCCCTGGCGGTACGGGCAGAGCGTGCTCGTGCACGACAGCACGGCCGACAACCCCCTGCCGCGCCATCCGGCCACCGGAAAGAAAATCTGGACTTTCTACGGCCAGAACCTGCGGCCGTGGAATTTTTACGGGGAAAAGGATTTCTTCGGCGCTCAGAACCAGCCGACCGATCGCTTCAGGCCTCAGCTCGCCCGTTACAAGGGGAAGATCTACCCGGTCAACCGAGTTTATTCGCTGTGGGTCGGCATCGAGGAGCAGGGCAAACCGCTCGACATGGTCTGGATGCAGGACCTGCGCGGCATGTGGGCTTCTTTCGAAAAAGACCCTGCGTCTTTCCCCGAGCTTCAGAAGCTGAAGGACGACAACGGCGACGGCGTGACGGAAATAAACAGCCCTGAGGAAATAGAAGCGATTATCAAATCCGTGACAGCATGGCTCGAGTCGAAGAAGAAGCCGATGGACGGCAAGGGAATCGTTTTCGTGGACGGGACGAAGGTGCACAGGTCGGGCACGGAATCGTACGAGGTCGAGGCCCTGCCGCACGAGTACACCCCGTATGCCTCGTCCTTCAAATACTCCCACGGCGTGCAGCCCGCAGGCGCGGCGCTCGGAAGCGGCGGATGCACTGACTGCCATTCCGGCGGCTCGCACTTTTTCTTCCAGGCCGTGATGCAGCGGCCTTTCGGCGCGGACGCAAAACTGCAGTGGCAGGCCCAGTACGAACTCCTGGGGATATCGGGAAGCATGGCCGAGCTCGGCGCGTTCAGGGAGGAGACGCTCAAACCCGCGTCTTTCTTCCTGACCCTGCTGGCAGGAGCCATGGCCCTGATCTGGGTCTTGTCCGAGTTGATCCTGACCGCCGGATTCTTCGGCTCGACTGCCGGGGCCTCGACTCCGGCCGCAGTCCCCGGGCGCTTGCGCGCCGTGCAGGGCGTGATCCTCATGGCCCTCCTTCTGTCGGTAGTCGCGCTTTTCAGCAACGCCGCCATGCTGGAATACGTGACGGTTTCGCAGCGCTTCCTCAATTCCACCCACGCCGCTTTCGCGGGCCTTTCCCTGCTCCTTGCAATGGCGGCCATGTCCAGGATTGGCGTGTTCCGCGGGAAATCCGGCGGCGTCCTGGTCCTGGATCCGGTCATACGCGTCATTCTTGCCGCCGGCATACTCGCGATCGCGATCGGTGGCGGGACCATGTTCCTTAAATCCGGATTCAGGGTCGTGTTCCCCTTTGCCGGGTGGGTGCGTTTCTCCTACACGCTTTTCGACGCGGGCGTGTTCGCGGCCCTTTCGGGGATAGTCCTTTTCCTGGGCCGTGCAACGTGGCTGCTGCCCGTGAAACTCGCGGCCGCGCCGCAGGCGGATTCGAATAAGGAGACGACAATTTAATCCTTCGGACATTGCAGCTCGCCGGGAGAGCCGCAATGAGCGGGCATGGCGAGTCGAATGGATCGCCCTCTTGATGCGCCGGCGAACGTCGGCCAAAGGGCGAGTGCGCGACCGAATAGATGGCCGTACATTGCGGAATGCCCGAGTTTTCGAGAGGAGAGAACCATGACCGAGAAAGAAGGATGCCTGTGTTCCGGCGGTCCCAAGATTATCTTCCCGTGTTCCGGCGCGGCCGACGTGGGGGCCATCGCCGACCTCGCCGCCCGCAAGCTGAACAAGGAGGGGGCGGGAAAGATGTACTGCCTCGCCAGCGTCGGCGGCCGCGTTGCCGGGATCCTCAAGACGACGGAGGCCGCCTCGCTCATCCTCGCCATCGACGGCTGCCCCCTCGAGTGCGCGAAGCACACGCTCGAACAGGCCGGCTTCAAGAACTACTCGCACATACAGGTGACCGCCCTCGGGCTGGAAAAGGGGAAGTCCCCGGCGACTGACGAGAACGTGAACCGGGTCGCAGGCAAGGCTCGGGAGCTGCTGAAACAGGGAGTCTGCTCGTGACGCCGAAGCGGATTCCGACCGCTGCGCTGCTCGCCTTCGTAGCCGCGAGCCTGGCGCGGATCGTGGTCAAGGAAGTGCGCCAAGGAAGCGGTGGAAACGTGGGGATCTACAACAGCCTGACTCAGGTCTTCGGGCTTTCATTTCTCTGAAACGAGGCGACTCATGCTCGACTTGGCCTATCTGGGCTCGCGGATGAAGGAAATCCTCGGCCTTTCCACCGAACCCTTCGCCTTGTGCCCGCTGAAGGACGCTCCCGCGGCGCCCGACGTCGTCGTGGTCGAAGGGCCGCCAGAATCCTTGATGTGGCTCGCTCTGGCTGACCTGAATCTGGAGGGAGGAATGCGCCTGCGCGCCGACACTGCAGTGTTGCAGGCGACCTGCGAGAAAAGGTTCTCGTCGAACAAATGGGGCTGGACTCCAAGATATCGAGCCCGGTGACGCTGGCCCTGAGCACTCCCCAGGGGAAAATCGTGGGTTCATAATCCGGACGAGCCGAAACCAAAAAGGATGGGCTCGTTCGGGTTATAACACGCACTGCGCGCGTGAAGATTGGAATAGTTGGACTTCAGCAAATGCGCCATAACATCTGGGAATTTCGTTTCAACGGTGAACTTATTCATTTCCTGATTGCCTGGCGCAGCCGCGTGTGTAAAGGACTGAACTATGAATGGCGCCTTTCGAATCATGCCGGACGATGCGCTTTCAGCCCTCCTCGGGCAGGAAAGCCGCGCAGTGTCCGTCTACTGGGGCTGGAACGTCGTGGGCTGATGAAAGGGCTGGAAAACGCGGGTCGGTCGACTCGGCGAACCAGTCAAGGAAGGCGAGTACTTCGTGGCGTATGACAGCGGCGTCGCGTGGTTCGTCGAGAAGCGGATGATCGACCGCCTCCCCCAGGCCGGATCCGTGGTCGAAGTCCAGATGGGCGACCACGGCAGGTTCACGCTCGAAATCCGGCCTAATCCAGACTGCGCTGGCGCGCCGCCTGAAATCCGCTGGTTTCCGCCGGCCGATCCGTACATGGAAGCATACTGCAGCAATGAAGACGAAACGGAATAAACCCAGGAGTAGAAAAGGGGACAGGAGTCTATATACATCTCAAGCCCTGAGACATGAGAATGTTATAGAATCATTTCAACATGATATACGACGAGGTGGACTGAAAAAAGCAGGCGGATTCTCAGTGCTTGCCTTTGGGTCTTCCTCGATCGCGCAGCGAATATTCTAGATTATATCGGTAGGCCGTTCGGCGCATCCAAGCCGAATCTCCGAAGGGCCTTCCTCGTAGCACGCAGGTCCTGATGGATTCGAGTTCCATCTCGGTTTGAGGGTGATTGACTTTCCGAACCCAGTGTTTCATTTGGATTTCGACCGGCCAATCTGACAACAACGATTTTTCATCGGGCGACCCCGACATCCTGCAACCAAGGCTGGACCACCGCCAATCCTCAGCGCGATCTACGAGCCCGGCCCGAAGCGGATTCCGCTCTACGTAGCTGGCGACCGTGAGGAAGCTCTCGCCGCTTTGCACAGGGAAAGCTTTGAAGCGCGCTTGATAAATGTGGCCCAGGCCTGACGTGCCCCGGAACGCATGCAGGCGCTGGGCGTGGGTCACCGTCAACCAATGAAGATATTGCGATAGTGTTCTGCCCTGGCGCGGCCCTGGACGCAACACCATGTGCCAGTGATTCGGCATGATGCAGTACGCAAGCATGGGAATAGGGTGCTTCTCCTGGGCTTGGCGAAGAATCCTGATGAAGGCGTCATAGTCCGCCCCATCCTCGAAAAGCGGGGATCTGTTGTTCGCACGGTTGAGTACGTGATAAATCACCCCGCCCGCGATGAACCTGGCAGTCCTTGGCATTACGTAACTATAAAAGAATCCTAGTGAAAGGGCAATGAATGATTCCTGTCCCCTTTTCACCGCGAACCGTGAAATCCCTTGCTGATCTTCTTGCATCCGCTATAATTCGCTTGTTGGCGAACTATAGAAGAAAGGGCCGTGATGGACGAGTTGACCAGGCTTGCCAAGGCCGTTTCCGACCCGAGCCGCCTGCGCGTTCTCATGCTCCTCCGCGGCGGAGAGCTCTGCGCGTGCAGGATAATCGAAATCCTTGGGCTCGCACCCTCCACCGTCTCGGCGCACATGGCCGTGCTCGAGCGCTCAGGCCTGGTCCGGTTCCGCAAGGAGGGGACGTGGCGCCACTACAGGATTGCGGCGGACGACTGCTCCCCCCTTGCACGGAAAATGCTGGACCTCGTGCAGGGCGAACTCCGGAACGACCCCGCCTCCGTGTCGGACGGCAGGCGTCTCCGGTCCATAAAGGCGTCCATGAAGGCCTGCGGCGCGCAGGCCGGCAAAACAGCTTGATAATCGGAGGCTTACCATGGGCAAGGGCTGCTGCGGTCCGTCCGGTGATCCTGTAAGGAAAGTCGTTAGGGAAGCCTACGGCGGCATAGCCCGCGGGTCGGGTTCCTGCTGCGGGCCGTCCAGGCCGTGCTGCGGATCGGCGGCCGCCGACAAACTCGCCCGCGGAGTCGGCTACGGGGAAGGCGAGCTCGCAGCGCTGCCGGAAGGCGCGAACCTCGGGCTGTCCTGCGGGAACCCGACGGCTATAGCCTCCCTTCGCGAAGGGGAGACCGTGCTCGACCTCGGATCGGGCTCCGGATTCGACGCGTTCATTGCGGCGCGCAAGGTGGGCCCCAAGGGCCGCGTCATCGGCGTTGACATGACGCCGGAGATGATTGACAGGGCGAGGAAGAACATCTCCGGATTCCGCTCCAAGAGCGGCCTGGACAACGTGGAATTCAGGCTGGGCGAGATAGAGAACCTGCCAGCCGCCGACTGCTCGGCGGACGTGGTGCTGTCCAACTGCGTCATCAATCTCTCGCCGGAAAAGCAGCGCGTCTGGGCGGAGGCATACCGCGTGCTCAAGCCCGGCGGCCGCGTGGCCGTGTCCGACATGGCCCTGCTCAAGCCGCTTCCCGGGGATTTCCAACGTTCGGTGGAAGCCCTGGTCGGATGCGTGTCCGGCGCGGTCCTCGTCGAGGAGACCCGGCGCATGCTGGAAACCGCCGGCTTCTCTGAAATCAGGCTCGTCTCGAAGCCCGAGAGCATCGACGCCATGTCCGACTGGAGCGACCCGGTCTACAGGAGCATTCAGGCCCTGGTCGGGCCGTCGGGCCGCATGAGCGACTGGGTGACGAGCCTCGAGATTTCAGCGAGAAAACCGCTTTAGAAAACCGGCAGATGAAAGAACCTGGAACAGACGGCAAGGGCCTGGGCTTCTTCGAGCGCTGGCTGACGGTCTGGGTGGGGCTCTGCATCGTCGGGGGCATCGTCCTGGGCAAGGTGGCCCCGCAGGCCGCCACGGCGCTCGACGGCATGGCCATCTATATCGGCGAGGCGCCCGTGGTGTCCATCCCCATCGCAGTCTGCCTCTTCTTCATGATGTATCCCATCATGGTGAAGATAGACTTCGCCGAGGTACTGAAAGCGGGCAAGTCGGTCAAACCGGTCGGTCTGACCCTGTTCGTCAACTGGGCAATCAAGCCCTTCACTATGTACGCCATCTCGATTTTCTTTCTCGGGACGCTGTTCCTGGCCTTCATCGGGCCCGACGCCGTGGACCTGGTCAAGATGCCACTGGGGCTCGACCTGGCGGTCGGCGCGAAGCACGGAGACGGCATCGTGGTCCTGCACGAGGGCGTCAAGATGCTCCAGATCCCCCTGTGGCGGAGCTATCTTGCGGGCTGCATCCTCCTCGGCATCGCCCCCTGCACTGCAATGGTCCTCGTCTGGGGATACCTCGCCCGCGGGAACGACGGGCACACTCTCGTCATGGTCGCCATCAACTCGCTGACCATGCTCTTCCTCTACGGCCCGCTGGGCGGATTCCTTCTCGGCGTGGGAAAGCTCCCCGTGCCCTGGCAGGCGCTTGTGCTCTCAATCGGAATCTACGTTGCTCTGCCGCTCGCGGCTGGGTTCATGACGCGGAAAATGATCCTCCGGGCCAAAGGCGAGGCGTGGTTCAAGGAGCGGTTCCTCCATCTTCTTACTCCGATTACGATAAGCGCTTTGCTGGCCACGCTCATGCTCCTGTTTTCCTTCAAGGGAGACGTCATCCTGGGAAACCCTCTGACCATACTCTGGATTGCCGTTCCGCTGCTCCTGCAGACCGCGCTGATCTTCGCCCTGGGGTACGTCCTGTCGAGAATCCTGAGGTTCTCCTATGAGGATGCCGCCCCATCTGCCATGATAGGCGCGTCGAACCATTTCGAAGTCGCCATCGCGACGGCTGTGATGCTTTTCGGACTGAGGTCCGGCGCCTCCCTGGCGACGGTCGTGGGAGTCCTCATCGAGGTCCCGGTCATGCTGATGCTCGTGAAGATTTGCATGGCCACCAGGGGCTGGTTCGCGGCCCGGGAAGGGGCGGCGTGAAAAGCTCTCCGTGCGGACTCGTGTTCAACAGGCAGTGCGGACCCGGTTTGCTCGCATTCGCGCTCGCCGCTTCCGCCCTTCTCGCCCCGGCGGGATGCGCGGACAAGCCCGCAGGCGCTCCTGCCGGCACGCAGGAAAAGCAGACGGACGGGGCGGAGACGCCGGAGCCGGCCCCAGCCCGGAAGCCAGGGCCGCCCGCCTGCTCGTCGTGCCACGAGTCCCAGTGCAGGCTGTGGGCCTATGGCGGACACGTGGAGGTCGAGTGCGCGGCCTGCCACGGCGAACCCGGCAGGCACGTCCTGGAAGACGCGGACCCGCGGCCCAGGATGAAGACCGGCGGCAGGGAACTGTGCATGGATTGCCACGATCTCGCAGGGGAAAAGGACGGGAAAGACCTGACTCCGGACGAGCGCACCGAGAATCACATGCTCTTCCTCGAGAAGAAGCACGTAATCAGGATAAACCGGCTGAAGGTAGGAGGCAGGTGCATACACTGCCACGACCCTCACCTCGGGAGATGAAAGGAGTGGAACATGAATTCGCGAAAACTGCGCTGGGCCCATGCGGCCGCGGTATTGGCGTGCGCAATCGCGCTCGCGTCCGGCTGCGGGGACGGGGCTGCGCCCCCCAAGCCGCCTGAAAACGAGGGAAGCTCCGCCGGAGCGGAAGCCAAGACGCCCGCCGGCGCCGGCTCGGCCCAGGCCGTGCTCGTCGCTGAAGGCAGGGAGGCGTACAAGTCATGCGGGATGTGCCACAGCGAGACCGACCCGAAGATCACCTGGGACGAGGACTGGGTGCTCCTCAACGAAAAGACCACGTGCATCGAATCAGGCGCTCCTGCGCCGCGGGTCAGGAAGGCGATAATGGCCTATCTCCGCGCGCCGGATATCCTGCGGCCCGTCCTCGTCGGCGCGGACTGGAAGCCCCCGGCCGGGATGAAGACCGGGAAGATTACGATCCCGGCAATCGGGGGCAGCGCTTATCTCAAGGCCGAGCGCGAATCGATAAAGGAGGGCGCGCCGCCCATGGTCAGGCTTTACTGGGGCGAGGGCGGCGATGTGAAACAGCTGACCGCCCCTGCCGGCGAATACACGGTCATCAACTACTGGCTCTACAAGCGGGGCGGTAAAGACGGCGGGGAACGATGGTCGGCAAGCTGCACGAACGTTGACGGATGCCAGAACCTCTCCATCGCCGAGGGAGAGGAATGCGTGTTCCAGACCGACCCCATCCTCAGGGGATCCTTCGACGTCCAGAAGACCGAGGGGAAGATCGCCCTGTCCTTCGCCCTATACGACATAGGCGGGAACCGCGTGACGCTTTCCAGGAACGGGAGAATAGTATTCCCCGCCTTTTCCGTGTTCGACGGCGGGGATCGCGAACTCGCAAAAGGCGAATTCGGGGTCTCCTGAGGGGCTTTCACCGCGGACTGGAGTTCCAGTCCGGAAGTCATGAAGGGGGACCTGCAGGCGAGACTGGAATTCGACTCGGGACCTTTCAAGGCGGAGTGCGTGTCGGTCATTGACCTGCCCGGGGAGTAGGAGCGCGTCAATAGGCCGGACTGTTTCCGGCTGTTCGGCATCCGTACGCGGCTCTGCCCCCGGACAGAGGGATGCGAATGCCCCGAGCGGGGTCGAGGGACTTCGCCGGTAGATGCCGCCATGGCAGCCTGTCAAGTCACGTTATCTATCAGGCGGTTCGCGAACCGCCCCTACGCGATGAAGCCCCGATGGGCACCCCGTTTTTTTCCGTCCGCAATGGTCGCGAGCGGGCGGAAAAATGGAGCGGATAGAGCAGCAAGCAGAAAGGACAGCACATCCTCTCCGCGATCTACCTTCAACTCTCTATTTTCAAAAAGAAAGCCTCTGCGGTACAGCCCCCGGAGAAGAGTCAAATGCCAAGCCGAAGGCTCGAGTGCGTCTCGACTCGAAACTGGCAGCCCGCCTGCGATGGGCCCCTGAAGACATGAACTGCGGTACAGCCTTCGGAGAAGAGTCAATTGGTCAAGCCGAAGGCTTGTTGATTCCGGAACCCGGCTGAGTTATCATCACTTCATCCCCCTTCCCGGAGTTTGATGGAGCCCAAGATGATCATTCCCGCAAAAGCCGCGGCGGCTTTCCTTGCCGCGTTTTTCCTGGTGTCGAGCGCGCCCAGTCTCTGGGCCGGCGAAGAGGCCGGCGAAGGGGAGGAGCCCCCCCCGAATGCCACGGCCACGGCACGCGACGTTCTTCTCGAAGGCATAACCCTTTTTGATAACAAGAGTTACGACAAAGCCTCGAAATGCTTCGACGCCGTAATCGAGAAGGAGCCTGAAAATCCCCTGGCAAGGTTCTACCGGGGGCTCATCAGGGTCGTGAAAATCGACTACGCCGGAGCGCTGGACGACTTCAACGCCGTCGTCAAAGCGAGGCCGAAGGCGGCGAGAGCGTACATCCAGAGGGGCAGGGCCTTCATGGCTCTGAACCGGTTCGCCGAATCGCAGGAAGACTTTAAAAAAGCCCTGGAGACGGATCCAGATGCCGTCAAGACGGATTCGTACCTCAAGCTCGACCTCGAGCAGGCCGCGGACCTCGCCGAGGCGGACAAGAAGGTGGGTGTAGGCAAGGGGGCGCCGGACCTGAAGCTCATGTCCGCCTCCGGGAAGCCTGCCGCCCTCGCCGACCACAAGGGGAAGGAATACGTTGTCCTCGTCTTCTACACGACCTACGCTTCCCCCGAATGCCGGGCCCTCCTGTCGCAGTTCAACGAGTCGCAGGAGGAAATGGGCAAGCGGGGCGCCGTCGTCATGGCGCTGTCCACCGACGCCCTCAAGTGGGGCATAGAACTCGTCGAGAACAAGGGGTTCACAATCAGAATCCTTTCCGACGAGGACGGGAAGACGGTTGCCGGCTACGGCCTGTCGAACGTGAGGTTCAAGAGCCCTCCCATTTCCCTGCCCGCGACGGTCATCGTGGACAAGGAGGGCAAAGTCGCCTACAGAAAGGTTTCCTACGATCCGAGAGACAGGGACGGCCCCGAAAAAATCTTGAAAGAGCTCGACGGATTGATAAAAAAGGAAGCCGAGAGCAAGAAGAAGGAAGGGGAGAAGCCCGCGGAGACCGGCGGAAAGAACTGAGGCCCTGCATCCCGGGCGGTGCCGGGCCGCGTCCGAGCGGTACGCCTGCCTCGCCCGAACCTTGGAGGATTCCGGCATGGATTTGAATGGGAAGATCGCCGTCGTCACGGGGGGGTCGCTGGGCATCGGGAGGGCAATCTGCGCGGAACTCGCGAGGCTCGGGGCCGACGTCGCGTTCACGTACAACAGGCATGAAGGCGAAGCGGCGGATCTCTGCAGGGAAATCGAATCCCTGGGCCGGAGAGCCCTCTCCTTCAAGCTCGACGTCTCGTCGTTCACGGCCGTGCGGGACATGATCACCGAAGTGGCGGCCAAGCTCGGCCGCATCGACATCCTGGTGAACAACGCGGGCATGAACCAGGACGGCGTAATCTGGAAGATGGAAGAGGACAAGTGGGACAGGGTCCTCGACGTCAACCTCAAGGGCTATTTCAACTTCATACGCCATGTCGCGCCGCTCATGAAGGAGCAGAAATCCGGCAAGATAGTGAACGTCACGTCCATCAACGGCCTCAGGGGCAAGTTCGGCCAGACCAACTACAGCGCATCCAAGGCCGGAATCATCGGGCTGACGAAGGCGGTTGCCAGGGAGCTCGGCGCGTTCAACGTCAACGTCAACGCCGTGGCCCCCGGCCTCATCGAGACCGACATGATGAAGGACGCCCCGGAATCCGTGAAGGAGGCGGCCCTCGCCGAAATCCTTCTCAAGCGCCTCGGCAAGCCCGAGGAGGTCGCGCACGTGGTGGCGTTCCTTGCGTCGGACTTGGCCAGGCACGTCACGGGCGACGTAATCAACGTTTCCGGCGGGCAGTACATCTGACATCCGCGCGGGCCGGACGCCTGCGGAAGGAGGATTCCGATGACGGAGTACAGGAACATCCGATTCGACACCGCGGGGGGGGTGGCCACGATTGGGCTCAACCGGCCGCCGCTCAACGTCCTGAACATCGAGATGATGGGCGAAATCAACTCCGCCCTCGAAAAAATCTCCCAGAATCCTGCGGTCAAGGTGGCGGTGTTCCGCGGCGAAGGCAAGTGCTTCTCCGCCGGCGTGGACGTGGGTGAGCACACCGGCGAGCTCGCAGCCAGGATGATTGACGTGTTCCACCGCATGTTCCGCCTGATGGACGCCATGCCCCAGCCCACTGTGGCGGTCCTCCACAAGTCCGCGCTCGGCGGCGGATGCGAGCTCGCGGCGTTCTGCGACATAGCCCTGGCCAAGGACGACGTGAAAATCGGACAGCCCGAAATCCAGGTCGGCGTCTTCCCGCCGATAGCCGCGGCGGCCTTCCCCGCCCTCATGGGCGCGAAGAAGGCCTTCGATCTCATCCTGAGCGGCGCGGTGCTCGGCGCCCGCGAAGCGCTCGAAGCCGGGCTCGTGAGCCGCGTGTTCGCCTCGGAAGCCTTCGAGGCCGAATCGAAGAAATACCTGGAAAACCTCGCCGGCCTCTCAGGAATCGTCCTCAGAATCACGAAGAAGGCAATCAAGGCCGGCAAGGCGCGGTCTTCCCTCGCCACGCTCGGAGAAATCGAGAAAATCTACCTCAACGAGCTCATGGCCACCCACGACGCGAACGAGGGCCTCAAGGCGTTCCTCGACAAGAGAAAACCCGTGTGGGAGGAGAGGTGATGCCCGACAAGGCGAAGGACCCCGCTCCCAAGGACAAGGGCGGCAAGAAGCCCAAGGACTCCGAGTTCTACGAAATCCCTCCGGACCTGAAGGGCGAGTTCGACATGCTCATGTCCGGCAAGCCCAAGGGCGGGCCGGGCGGCCCGAAGTTCGAGAAGGCCACCAAGGACCGCGTGGCCAGGAAGAGGAACGCGAAGCTCAGCGTCCTGTTCGGCGTCCTCGGAGGATTCCTGATGTTCGCAGGCCCGGCCCTCGCCGTGGTTTTCGGAATCATGTCGATGCGGAACCGCGCGGACGACAGGGAATCCCCGGCCGGACCGAATCTCGCGCTCGTCGGAATCGCCTTGGGCTGCGTCATGCTCGTCTGGAACGTCGTGCTGCTGCTCATCCTCCTCAAGGCAATCTGACCCGGGCTGGGCGCGGCCCGCGAGCCTTGACGCGCGCGGCAGATCTCACATAATAGCCCACTGTTGTTTCTCGTCTTCGCCCTCGCCGTTTGTTTCGGAGGAGCCATGGCCGCCGTGAAAGCACACCGCCTCGGGCCGGACCAGCTGCGCTGGAGATGCGATCCCTCCATGTTCAAGTTCAAAAGCACCGAGGAGATAGACCCGATAAAGGGCACGGTGGGCCAGGCGCGGGCGATGAAGGCCCTCGAACTCGGGCTCAGTCTCCACACACCCGGCTACAACATCTACGTTTCCGGAATCACGGGGACCGGCAAGACGACCACGGTCAAGAACATCCTCGACGAAGTCAAGCCCACCAAGGACTTGCCGCCCGAGAGGGCCTACGTGAACAACTTCGTCGATCCGTACAAGCCGAGGCTCCTCACGTTCCCCCAGGGCCAGGCCGTGAAGTTCCGCGACGACATGGCGGAGTTCCTGGACCACATCACGCGCAACATCCCGCTCATCTTCGAGAACAAGGGCTTCAAGATGAAGCGCGAGCAGATAATGAAGAAGTACGGCGAGCAGGAGAAGAGCCTCCTCGGCGTTTTCGGCGAGAAGCTCAAGAACGACTCGTTCACCCTGGCGCAGGTCCAGGTGGGGCCGTTCTCGAGGCCGGAGATATTCCCCGTCTTCGACGGCAAGGCCTACCCCCTCGAGAAGCTCGACGAGATTTCGGAGGAGGTCAAGCTCACAAAGGAGCAAATCAAGGCCCTTCAGGACAAGTACTCCGACTACCGCAACGAGCTCGAGTCGATACTCGAGAAGACGCGCAACCTCGCGAAGCAGATGGTCAGGGAGATTGAGGACCTTGCCAGGAAGATGGGCGAAATAGTCATCGACGGCCATTTGAGGGACCTGAAGGTCCGCTACAACAACCCGCAGGTGCACAAGTATCTCGGGGAGGTGAGGGAGAGCATCCTCGACAACCTCGAGATCTTCGCGGAGACGGAGCCCGAGGGCAAGCAGAACCAGGAGCGGAGCCAGACCAGGAGCATAACGCTCAAGAAGGAGCCCAAGTTCAAGGAATACACGGTCAACATTCTCGTGGACACCCGCGAAGCGAAGGAAGCGCCGGTCGTGATAGAGACCTCGCCGACCTTCGTCAACCTGTTCGGCACGGTGGATAGGACCTTCGACCACGCAGGCCGGTGGATTACCGACTTCACCATGATTAAAACCGGATCCCTCCTCGCCGCCGACGGCGGCTATCTCGTCGTGAACGCGATGGACCTTTTCTCCGAGCCCGGGGTCTGGAAGTTCCTGAAGAGGACGCTCAAGAACGGCAAGCTGCTCATCCAGCCGGCGGACGCGTACTACTTCTTCGGCAGTTCGACCCTCAAGCCGGATCCGATTGACATCAACGTGAAGGTCATCCTCATCGGCGACTGGAGGCTCTACCAGATCCTCTACCACCACGAGCCGGACTTCAAGAAGATCTTCAAGGTGATGGCGGATTTCGACACGGTCATGGAGCTCAACGACGAGAACCTGGCCTACTACGCCGGCCTCGTGTCCAAGATATGCCGCCAGGAGAAGCTCACGCACTTCGCGCCGGCCGGGGTCGCCGCGCTGGCGGAATACGGCGTCTGGCGGGCGGGCCGAAGGGGCAAGCTCTCCTCGATGTTCTCCGACATCGCGGACATCATAAGGGAGGCGCACTACTGGTGCTCGACTTCCAAGGCCGGCCTCGTGACCGAGGAGCACGTGCTCAAGTCCGTGCGCGAGGGAATATTCAGGCACAACCTCCCGGAGGAGAAAATCCAGGAGATGATCGAGGACGGCACGATACTGATAGACGTCAAGGGCGAGAAGGTCGGCCAGGTGAACGGCCTCGCGGTCTACAGCCTCGGCAACTACTCATTCGGCAGGCCGAACCGGATCACGGCCACGGTCTCGGCGGGCAGGACGGGCGTCATCAACATCGAGCGCGAGGCGAAGCTCAGCGGCCGCACCCACGACAAGGGCGTCCTCATCCTCTCCGGCTTCCTGCGCAGCCGCTACGGCCGCAGCAAGCCGATGAACCTCTCGGCAAGCATCTGCTTCGAGCAGTCCTACGGAGGAGTCGAGGGGGACAGCGCGTCATCGACCGAGCTGTACGCTATCATCTCCGCCGTTGCGGACATCCCGCTCAAGCAGTCCATAGCTGTGACCGGATCGGTCAACCAGTTCGGGGAAATACAGCCCATCGGCGGGGTGAACCAGAAGGTCGAGGGGTTCTTCAAGGTCTGCCGGGCCGTTGGCCTCGACGGGAAGCAGGGCGTGATTATCCCCAAGCAGAACATCGAGGATCTCATGCTGAAGCACGAGGTCGTCGAGGCCGTCAGGGAAGGCAAATTCCACATATACCCCGTGAGCCACGTGGACGAAGGCATGGAAATCCTCACCGGCAAGGTCATGGGCAATGCCAGGAAGGACGGCGCCTACCCCAAGGGCACAATCAACGCCATGGTGTTCAAGAGCATAAGCGGCCTCCGGAAGGTCCTCGCCATGGAGGAGAGCCCTGACATGGAGGAGAAGAAGGCCAGGGCCCGCGCGGGCCGAAGCAAGCGCAGGGGGAAGGCTCCGGGGAAGGGCGGGAAGAAGCCTCAGCCCGGCAGGAAACCGACTCCGAAAAAGCCTTCGAAATCCGGAGGAAAACGCCCCAAAGGCAGGAAATGACCCGATTCCTGCCCCTCCGGCCCGGAACTGGGCAGCGCCTGCCGGGACTCGGGCGCCGGAGCGCGAACGCGTGAACCGCGCGCGAAGCGCCCCGGCCGCGAGCCTTCGCGCGAATCCCGCGTTCTCCTTCGCCCGCTTTCCCTCGGGCCATGCAGCGACTTGACTTTCTCTTCCCTTTAATTAATATTTCACTATTACTTTTCGTTTGTTCACAAAGCGTATTCCGACGGGCTGAGGCCTTCCGGCAGGACGGCAGGGACGAGGGCACGGTCTCTCCGGGTTTTTCATCTGAGAAGAAGAGAAAGACATGTTCAATTCCGAAGAATTCCTGAGACAGGCTGCAGTCCAGCGGGCAGGCGCGAACGCTGCGGCGGTCGACAAGGCGATTACCGGGGCCCAGCAGGGCAGGGTTTCCGAAGCCATTGCCAAGGCGGGAATTATATCCGAGCAGGATCTGGGCGCCCTGCTCGCCGATTTTGCAAGGAACGAACTCGCCCATGGCAGGAACGCATCGGCGGAATCCGTCCAGTTCGGAATGACGCTTCTTCGCAAGGGCAAGGCCAAGGTCCATGACGTCTGGAACGCCGTCAGGGCGCAGGAGCAGGGCCGCGCCGGAGGCAAGGAGCGGTCCCTGGACTACTACATCTCCAAGACCACCGACCTCGACCCTGCGATGACCATCGACATCCTCAAGGAAACAGGCAAGGACCTCCTCGTATGCCGCGACTGCGGGCACCGCGAAATCGTGACCGGCGCCGAGACGACCGGCGATTTCACCTGCCCCGAATGCTCCGGCGTCCTGGTCCCAGCGGACCAGATACCCAAGGACGAGCTCAAGAACACCGAGAAGGACGCGGAACCCGATCCTCTGGTGGGCCAGATCATAGCCGAGTGCAAGCTCGAGAAGAAGCTCGGCCAGGGCGGGATGGGCTACGTCTACAAGGCCAAGCACCTCGCGCTGAACAAGCCCGTGGCCATCAAGTTCCTCTCGGACCACATCCTCAACGAAACCGCGAAGAAACGCTTCCTGAGGGAAGCCCGGGCCGCGGCCAAGCTCGAGCACGGCAACATCGTCTCCGTCTACAACACCGGCACCGACCAGGGCAAGCACTTCATCATCATGCAGTTCATCGAGGGCGAGAGCGTCGGCGACAGGCTCAAGCGCACCGGCGCCCTCCCGGTCGCGGAGGCGGTGCGCGTGTGCATCGAGGCGGGCAAGGGCATCGCCGCGGCGCACGACGTGGAGATGATTCACCGCGATATAAAGCCCGACAACATCATGGTCGACCGCAAGGGCAACGTCAAAGTCGCCGACTTCGGCCTGGCCAAGGACCTCACGGACGACACCGGCATCACGATCTCCCAGCAGGCCATGGGCACGCCGCACTACATGAGCCCGGAGCAGGCCGAGGACGCGCGGACTGCGGACAAGAGGTCGGATATATACTCCTTCGGCGCCACGATGTACGCCATCCTCGCAGGCAGCGCCCCCTTCCAGGGGACCACCCCGTGGGCAATCATCTCCCAGCACCAGACCATGCCGGTGGCCGACATCCGCACGCGCAACACCAACGTGCCCGAAGGCCTCTGGCTCATCATCAAGAAGATGATGGAGAAGAAGAAGGACAATCGCTACCAGGACATGAACGACGTAATCCGGGACATGATATCCGTGTACCAGAAGCTCGGCCCCTCCCTCGAGGCCATGTCCGGTCCGCTCCCAAGGGGGCAGTACGCGGAGATGAAGACTCCCGCGACAATCAGCCCGGACTATTCGCATGCGACGCAGAGCGGCAAGACCGCCGCGCCCGCGCCAGCCTACGCCGGAATGGCCACGCCGGCCACAATCGCGCCCCAGGAGGCGCCTGCGAAGGGCAAAGGCAAGCTTCTGATGGGCATCGCCGCGTTCGTGCTTGTCGCGGCCGGCGCCGGAGCGGCGCTTTACTTCTCGGGCGTCCTCAACCCCAAGGGCGGCGGCGCAGGTGGAGGATCCGCCGACTCCAAGAATCAGAAGGACCCCAATGCCGGCCCGGGCACGGATCAGGACAAGACCGGCGGCGGGTCGGGGACAGCCGTACCGGACAAGCCTCCTGCAGATTCCGCCATGGAAGACGCCGCCCGGGAATATCTCAAGGACGTAATGACCGAGGTCGACACGCTCGCCGGATCGCAGGACTACGACGACGCCATGGGCAAGCTCGCCAGGTTCCCGGCGAAGTACGAAAAGACCCGGGCCTGGGACGAGGTCGAGTCGAGAAAGGCCGGGATACTCACGATGGCCGCTGCGACATACAGGAGCAAGCTCGACAGCCTCCGCGTCGACCCCGAGAAATGCTCCGACGCGCTGAAATCGGCCCGCGAATGGCTGGGCGCTCTCAAGTTCCTCGCCGACTCCTGGAACAAGTCCGGCACGGTGTCCGATTTCATGGCAATCACAGGGAAAATCGAAGGCAAGGTGAAGGAAATCGAGAAGCTGGACGCCGAGATGAAGTGGATTTCCGGGACGCGCTCCGGCCTGGATAAGCGGAACGATACCGACCTCGCCGAGGACCTGAAACGCCTCGATCTCGACTCCAAGGGAGCAGTCCCGGGCTCTGAAAACGCCGCGCGCCTGGCCCTGGCCGACCTCTCCGCCGAGGCGGAGCGCCGCTCAAAGGCCGGCGCCAGGGAAGACTTCGATAAGGCCCTCGAAAAGGCGCGGAACCTCGCCAGGTCCGGGAACACGGCCGCCGCAATCGACGAGCTGAAGCGTTTCGAGTCCTCGCGGGACGAGTCAATCAGGTCCGATGCGGCCAAGGCCGTCGCCGCGATGAAGCAGGCCGCGGACAAGGGCGCGCTCGACGCCGCCAGGACTGCGTTCGAGAAAGCCAAGGTTGCCGCCGAAGCCCATGCCCGCGCAGGCCGGATTCCCGAAGCGCTCGCTGAAATCGAGTCTTTCCTTAAGTCGCCCTTCGATGAGATTGCCAGGGCCGCGGAGGCCTTCGCATCCAGCCTCCGCGAACAGAAGGGCCGGCTGGCCGACCTGCTCGAAAAGGTCCGCAACATCAAGTCGCACCTCGAAACCGGAAAGTGGTCGGATATCGAAAAGGCTGAGGTAATCCTCTCTGCCATGCTCAAGGACGACCATCCCGAAGGGGTGAAGAATAGGATTTCCGAGGCCGTGAACGATGTAGCCGCGGCGAAACGGTCCAGGATAGAAGCCTTCGAAAAGAGGGGCCTCGTCGTCGTGGCGGCGGTCAAGGGCTCGCTTGGATCTGCCGAAACCGAGGACAACAAACCGCACGACGTGGATCTCAGGCCCTTCCTCATCGGCAGGTACGAAGTAACCAACTCGGAATACCTCCGGTTCCTCAGGGACACCGGCCGGAAACCGCCGCAGGCATGGCGCAAGTCCGCCATGCAGCCGGGCGAGAAGGACCGCCCTGCAGCGAACATCTCAGCAGACGAGGCGATCGAGTTCTGCAAGTGGCTCGCGGGTAAAATCGGGCTGAAGCTCAGGCTTCCCACCCCCGACGAGTGGGAGGCCGCGGCGGGATTCGACTCCCAGCCCCAGGCCATGAGGAAATACCCCTGGGGGGCCGCGTTCAAGAAGGACGCCGCACACCTGTCGGGCAAGTCCACGGTCGACGTCGGATCATTCAAGGACGACCAGAGCCCCTTCGGGTCCTTCGACATGGCCGGCAACGTATGCGAGTGGACCTGCGAACCCGGCGGATCCTTCACTGTTTGCGGGGGCTGCTACGAGGACGCCGGCGACGAGAAGGCCGCCCGGTGCCACTTCAGGCAGTCGATGCCTAAGGACACGAGGGCGGCCTCCCTGGGCTTCCGCGTGGCCGCTGATTTGGACTGATTCGGCGGTTTGGTTCTGGAGGGCCGCGAAGCCGCCTCGGGTGCATGCTTGCCCCTTCGGCGGTCGGCCGCGCAACCGGAGACCGGGTTCCGCAGCGCGGCGCGAAAACAAGCAGGCCGGGTCTGCAGCGGAATCAATATTCAAGGTCCGGCCCCCTCTGAATTCGGGACCGGAATTTAAGTCAATAGTCAAGGTGTGACCCCCTGAAAGGGGCCATTGCTGGGGGAAAAATGAAAAAGCTCGTCTGCGCACTTTTCGCCGCCGCGGCGCTCGCCGCGGGATGCGGCCTGTCCGAGCCGGTCACGAGGGGCTCCGACCCGGACATCGCGGCAATCAAGAAGGAGTACTCCTCGCCCAAGGGCTGGAAGGTCCGGGTCGATCCGATTGAGATGGCCATCGGGACCGAGCCCGGCGAGAAGGAGTGGGTTCTCAAGCTCGACGGGGCGGAAATCCAGAAGAACGTCGTGGAATCCCTCCGCGAGACGGGAGTGTTCCAGGAAATCTCCGCGGCGGGATCCGAGGCCGAGGCCGACCTCGCGCTCAAGCTCAAGGTGACGGGCGCAATCGGCAGGTTCGAGGGGACCAACGGCAACGAAATCCTGCAGCTCCTCGTGTGGTGGGGCTTCTCGTCCCTGCTCGGCTGCCTGGTCGCGGACGAGGACTACAGCGCCTGGATTCAGGTCGAGGCGACTGTGGCCGACTCGTCCACCGGGGACACGGTCTGGAACTCGTCCTTCAAGCCGAACTTCAGCGGATCGCTCGACCACTACCAGAAGGGCATTGACCTCTGGGACCTCATACCTCCCGGGACCATCGTCTCGTCGCATGATCCGGACAAGGTCACGGAAAAGCTCCTGCCGCACCTCATGCGCAAGCTCGAGATCGACCTCGTGCGGAAGCTCGCCTCGGAAGTGCCGCCCCCGCCGGTCGACGTGGTGGTGGTGATAGGGGCGGACGCGGAGTCGGGCGGCGCGAAGACGTCCCTCGCCGCTTCAGACGCTAAGCGGTTCGCTAACGCCTTCGGCCGCAACCGTGCGCGCGTCGAGGCGGTCGACCTCACGGGCAAGGCCTCGGACGCCGCCGCGCTGAAGCAGGCCCTGGCCGCTCTGGCCGCCAGGAAGGAAATCAGCATCCGCGACCTGGTCGTCTACTTCGCCGGGTGCGGATCGCACGCAAAGTCCGCTTCCGGCGCCGCCGTCCCCGCCCTCGTGCTGTCCGCCAAGGCCGGGAGCGTCTCGACGATTCTCCTGGCGGAGTTCATCGAGTGCGTGAAGGCGATACCCGCCGAATCGCGGGGCGTAATCCTCGACGCGAGCTTCGAGACCGGCAAGGGGCGGTTCATAGGCTCTGCAGGGGTCCCCGCCGGGCCGGTCGAATTCCCGCATATTGATAAAATCGCTTTGCTCTACGCAGGCGGCGCGTCCGAATCCGCGGAAGCCGGCGGGGGGCTTCTCACGTCCTCGCTCGTGAGCCAGGACGTGCTCGGCGGAGACGCGAACCGCGACGGGAAAGTGGCTTTCGCGGAATACTCCCAGGGATTCGGATTCGGGCTCTCGAGAGCCATCCGCCGAGCCGGCGGCAGCGGGACGATGAGCCTCTCCGGCGACGCGGTCCTGTTCAGGGTGCCGAAGACGGCCGACAAGCCGGAGGACAAGCCGTCGGAAACGCCCGACGCCCCCCCCGAAGACGAGGGCGAAAAGCCCGCCGATTCGCCGGGGGAGGGGAAGTGATTGAAAGCCCGGGAGGGCGAGCCTCCCGGCGAGCCACTAGGCTGAATTCAAGGACTTGCTGATGGACAAGGGAAGAACATCCAAAGGCGGGCGCGAACCCGATGCGAGACACTCGGATCCGCGCATCCGGGCAGTGCTCGCAATTTCGGCTGCCTTCATGCTGGCCATGTCTTCCGGCTGCGGGTTCATCGGGATCATACCGCTGGCCGCCGGAATCGGCATAGGCCTTTCCGCAGGCGGCGAGGACAAGGAGGTGGAGGAACCCGAGCCTACTGATCCCTTGGTATCCGGGGTATCCCCGGGCGTCGGATTGGCCTCGGGCGGCACGACAGTGGACGTCTACGGGAAGCGTTTCCAGAGCACGGCCACGGTCAGGTTCGGATCGGACAACGCCGCGAGCCACGTCTACCACTCGTCCACGTGGATTACGTGCACGACGCCTTCCCACGCGGAAGGCACGGTCGACGTGGTGGTGCTGCATCTGGACGGCCAGTCGGGAACGCTCGCCGGAGCGTTCAGGTTCGACGGCAGCCCTCCGGCGGACGTCACGTCGTTTTCCGCGAGCTTTTCGGGATCCGACATAAATGTG
>JBFZBV010000403.1:0-4227 GCA_041308285.1 Planctomycetota bacterium
GGACAACATAATGCTGGGCAGGTCCGGCGCGGTGAAGCTCATGGACTTCGGCCTTGCCAAGGACACGACCGAGAACTCGAAGCTCACTCTCACGGGCCAGGTCATCGGCACTCCCGCGTTCATGAGCCCGGAGCAGGGCGGGGGCGACAAGGTGGACTTCAGGACCGACATCTACTCCCTCGGAGTCACCCTTTACTACCTCCTGACGGGCAATACGCCCTTCACGGGCACGACGCCCATGGAAATCGTGATGAAGCACATCACGCAGCAGCCGCCGGACCTGAGAGCGGTCTCGCCGGGCAGGCCCGAGAAGGTCTACGCTCTCGTCGGCAGGATGATGGCCAAGAAAGCCGAGGACAGGCACGGGTCCTACGCGGAGCTGCTGGGCGAAATCGACTCGCTGATCGCCGAGACCGGCAAAGCGGACCTGGGGCAGTTCATGGCCGACGCCACGGACACCATGGAGGCCGTGCCTGCGGAAGCCCGCGACGCGGAACCCGATGCCGCGCATGCGGAGGCCGCTCCGGCCGCCGAGGCGCAGGCGGAACCGGTGCCGGGCGACGCGAACCACGAGCTGGTCGGCAGGAGCGTGGGCGGGAAGTACCTCATAAAGTCCAGGCTCGGGCAGGGCGGCATGGGCACGGTTTTCCTGGCGCTTCACAGGAACCTGAACCAGGACTTCGCGCTCAAGATCCTCAACCCGTACCTCGCGTCCCAGCCGGCCTTCCGCGAGCGGTTCCTGCGCGAGGCCAGGGCGGCGGCGGCGTTCACGCACAAGCACGCCATCCAGCTCCGCGAGTTCGGCGAGGACGACAAGCTCCTGTACATGACGATGGACTTCTCCCCGGGCAGGACCCTGGCCGAGCTGCTCGCTGAGGAGAAGTCCCTGTCCGAGTCCAGGGCCGCCAGAATCGCGCACCAGGCCCTGTCCGCGCTCAGGGAAGCCCACGCCGCAGGGCTGGTGCACAGGGACCTCAAGCCGGCCAACATCATGATTGAGCGGGAGAAGGCCGAGGACTTCGTGCGAATCCTCGACTTCGGGGTTTCCAAGATAGTCTCCTCCGACCCCGGCGAGGGCCCTGCGCAGGGCGTGACAGGCACGGGCGCAATCGTGGGCACGGTGCAGTACATGTCGCCCGAACAGGCGCTCGGCCAGAAGGTCGACGCGAGGAGCGACCTGTATTCGCTCGCGTCAATCCTGTACGAGATGATTGCCGGGCAGAGGCCCATCGAGGCGGAAAACCAGCAGCGCATGATGTACAAGCTCGTGGCCGAGGCGCCCGTGCACATATCCAGGCGGGTCAAGGGCGTGTCCGCCGGGCTCGCCAGGCTCGTCATGAAGAACCTCGCGAAGGACCCTGCGCAGCGGTCCCAGAGCGCGGACGAGTTCCTGGCAGAGCTCGAGCGCTGCACCCGCGGCCTCAAGACCACCATCGCCATCAGGCGCAAGGGCGTGCCTGCGGCCGTCTGGATTGCCGGCGCAGCGGCGCTGCTCATGGTCTTCACCGCGGGGGTCGTGGCCATCGTGATGAAGCAGAGCCAGGACCGGCGGACCCAGGCGCCGCAGCCCACGAGGCAGGAGCTGGAAGCGCGGAAGAGGGCCGCGGTGAACGAGTATCGCGCCGCGCTCGATTGCAGGGACTACGGCGCGGCGCTCGAGAGCGTGCTCAAGGCGCTCAAGTACACCTCGGACACAGCCGAGGAGGTGAACCTGAACAAGGCCAGGTCCGACCTCGAGGCGAAGCTCGACGCGGCCGACAAGGCCGCTGCCCTGGCGCGCGACGCGAACGCCAGGGGGGCGCTGCTGGAGGCGCTGGACCTGTACGCGGATTTCGCGGAAAAATACCCGCGCCACAAGGACGCCAGGGCCTTCAGGGACAGAATCAAGGCGATTGAGTCGGAAATGCGCGCTTTCATGGGCCTCGTGGTCCGGACCCGCCCGCCTGCGGCGGACGTGATTCTAGACGGCCAGACCCTGGGCAAGAGCCCGCTCAGGTTCGCGGAAATCACGCCGGGCAGGCACACGCTCATGCTGGAGCTCCCGGGCCACCACATCATAAAGCGGGAGTTCGAGTTCCCCGAGGGCGGGAAGGCGGACTTCGACGAGGCCCTGCAGCCCGGCTCTTTCGGCACGATACGCCTCCTGTCCGCGGACAAGCCGCTCATCGTCAAGCTGGACGGCGTGCCCATGGGAATGACGCCGAAGACGCTCACGGGCGTGGAGGCGGGGAAACACGTGGTGGAAGTCTCGAATCCCGACGACCTGACCGCCTATGAACTGGGGGTGAACGTATTCAAGGACAAGACGTCGATTCTGGACGTGGACTGGGGAAAGCTCGTGGGAATGGAGATTGACGCTTTCAAGAAGCTGGCGACCGGCACGACCCTCGCGCAGACAAGGGGGATATTCAAGGGCTTCCTCTCGAAGTACCCCGGTGGCAGGTACGGCAGGCAGGCCGCCGCCCTGCTCGCGGACCTCGACGAGGAGGAGGAACTGCACGCTGCATGCGAAAAGGCCGGCTCGCGCGAGGCAGCCGTCAAGGCGTGCGACGCGTACCTCGCGGATTATCCGGAAAAGAAGTACCCGGGGGGCTGGTTCGCCGAGGAAGCGGCGGGCAGGAGGAAGAAGCTCATCGGCGAGATGGAAGCGGAAGCCTTCGCAGCGGTGGACTCCGCGGCGGACTACGACAGGCACGAGACCGAATGCAGGAAGTACATGGAGCGGTTCCCCGGCGGAGCGCATTTCACGGACGTCATCGACAGAATGAACCGCGTCAATGCCGACGAGGAGCTCTACCTCCAGTTCAAGAGGGAGACGGTCTTCTACAGGAAGGTCGACCTGGGACGCAAATACGGGTCCAATCACCCCCGGGGGATGAAGATTGCCGAGGTGTCCGGGGAAACCGCGATTCTGGAAGCGGACGAGCAGAAGCGGTTCGAGGATATTCAGGCGGAAAAGGACCCGGAAAGGGTCGTCGACATGGCGGAAAAATACAGGAGCGAGTTCCAGGGCGGGAAGAACACGGAACCGGTCCTGCGAATCGTGGAGGACAAGCAGCGCGAAAGGTCGGCGTACCTGGACACGGAAGAGAGCGCGGACAAGTGCAGCGCCTACCTTGCAAGGTACCCGTCGGGCTTCTACCGCGGGACCGTGGAGGAAAAGCTCCTCGGCTTCGCATGGACGGAGGAGGACAACAAGGGCATAGGGTACAAGGGAAGGCTGCCGGCGAACCTCAGGCGCGGCGCGCAGAAGGGCCTGTACGCGAGCCTGAAGGACGGGTCGGAGATGGTCTACGTGCCGGAAGGGTTCTTCCCCATGGGAAGCAACGACTTCAGGGGCGAGAAATGCGACATGCCCCAGTTCATGGCCCGCATGTCGGGGTTCTTCATCGACAGGTTCGAGCTGTCCAACGCGAAATACCTCGCGTTCCTCGAGTGGATGAAGACCGCGGCCAATCCCCACGAGTTCTGCCACCCGGACGAGCCCAAGGGCAAGGACCACCTGCACCGGTGCCGCGACGACGCGTCATTCAACGCCCCGGACCAGCCCGTGACGGGCGTGGACTGGTTCGACGCGTACGCGTACGCCAGGTGGGCGGGCAAGTCCCTGCCCACCGAGGCGCAATGGGAAAAGGCCGCCAGCATCGACGTGCCCAGGAACAAGAAGAACCGGTTCCCCTGGGGCGACGGCCCGCCCGCGCAGGACACGTGCAACTTCGGATTGAATGCCGGCAGGCCGGCCGCCGTCGATGCGCACCCGCAGGGGCAGTCAGCGCTGTTCGCGTTCAACATGGCGGGGAACGTGGCGGAATGGTGCCTGGACGCCTTCGACCCGGAGTTCTACGCGCGGACCGTGGAATCCTTCGCCGCATCCAGGAAATGGTCGGTTGACCCCTTGTGCAGGAAGAACGAGCCTTGTGAGCACGCCGTCCGCGGCGGGTGCTTCAGGGACGGCATGCTCGACCTCGTCACGACCCGGCGCATGGGCCTTGCCAGGTCGAGCAGGACCGTGGGGTTCAGGTGCGTGGCGCCAAGGGAGGATTCCGCCGCCTCAGCAGGCGGGAAATAGGGGGAGATGCAGTTCCCCGCGGCGGATGCAGCCGCCTCCGGAGCGAAGCCCGCCCCGCCTTCGCCTCTGTGTTCACGCGAGGGCGGAGCAAAGCCCGCCGAAGTCTCTTCGTGGGCATCAGACGAAGGAGGGTCGGGTTTCACTCCGCCACGCTCGTC
>JBFZBV010000404.1:0-3071 GCA_041308285.1 Planctomycetota bacterium
ATGATCCGGGATTTCAGATTCAGTCTGTCCATAGTGTCTGCCTCCGTACTGCAGACGATTGTATCCCATCGCATGGATTTATGCGCGCTTTCTATTTCGATTTGAGCGACTCGGAGAGCTCGGCCGCGCTCTTGGCCGAGGCTGCCTTGACCTGGCCGGGGCTCAGCGTGCCGGTCTCGAGGAACTTGCCCCATGCTCCGGCAGCCAGGGCCGTCGTTTCCTCGTCGGGTTCGAAGAGCGCCAGGGGCTTGGCAACCGTCCAGAAGAAGTCCTTGCCCCACAAAATGACGCCTGAGGCTGTGAACTCCAGCTCCTGGCCGTACGGGCAGCCGGGCGTCGCGGACCAGCGGGGCTTCATGGCCGCGTTCTCGTCCTGGACGGTCGTCCTGGCCATTGTCACGGACTGCCACGGCTTCATGGGCAGGTCAAGGTGGACCGACGACGGGTCGAACGCAATCCACTTGTCGCCCTCCCAGTATTCCACGACGCGGTGCATCTCGAGCCGCATGGAGTTCGTGGGAATCGCCGCCAGAGTGCGGGAGGCGAACCCCTTGGCCCTCAGCAGGGCCGACGCCAGGTTGGCGTTGGCCGTGCAGATCCCGTTGGATCCGCTTTTCAGGATGCCCAGCGCGTCCAGGCTGAGGGGCCGTTCGACGAACTTCATCTCGCGGATGAACCGCTGTATGTTGCGCGCGTAGTCCGCAGCGAGGCCGCTCTCGGGCCAGAGACTGTCCGCGATCCGCTTCACACGCTCGTCCCCGGACTGCACGCAGGAGGCGGGGGATCGGAACGAGTCGGGATTGGCCTTTTCCTGGGCGGACTTCTTTCCTGCGATCAGCACGACCGAAGACCAGTCCATGCGGATTTCCCGGCCGGCCGCGCCTTTGAGGCGCACGCGGAGCACGACGTCCCCGTTTTCCCTTCGAAGAAGCCTGTACTCCTCCGCCGCCTCGCAGGGCGCGCAGCGGACGAAGAAGCACAAAGGCGCCTGTCCGCCCGCAATCTGCGGAATCGGCAGCAGCACCTCATGGCTGCCGGAACGCATGAGTTTCAAGCATGCGCCCCCTGCTGCGCCGGCCAGGCCGGGCCGGTCCATGACTTTCGCTTCTGCCGACGTGATCCGCGCTGCAAGCCCTTCCTCCAGCCCGTCCATCCCCTCCTGCGTGATCCGCACTCCGGCCTGCGAGTCCCCCTCCCCCGGGCCCGCCTCGCCGAAACAGTCCGCTGCGCCGAAGATTGCGAAGACGAGCGCAATCGCCAGGCCGTAAATATTCGGTGAACCCATCCCCTTGGGACATTTCGAGCCTGATTTACATGATTTTAATGCTGATTCACATGATTCTGGCCGGGTATTGTTTTGTCTAAATTTGAAAAATCGGATCATGTTAATCAGTAAAAGAATCAGAGGCATCAGGCTCGAATGGACCTGGTTCTTACCGAATGTATACGCCAAGCCTGCTTTTGCCAGCTCAGGACGGCAGTGCATGACAGGATCCTCATTGTCCGCACGGGCCGGAACCGACATCCTACCCGAAACGACTGGAGTACAGGATACACGGCAACCCGAGCGAAGTCATTACATTCGGACTACCGGGGATGGCAGGCGGAGCGCAGGCCGGCGGTTGAATAAAAGTATACTGTCCCGAATTTACGCCACCGCGGGTTGACGCCCGCGTATGCCGGGATTTCTGGAATGTTTCCCGCGGGCTAACGCCCGCGGCTCTGTTCGGCGCCACTCCCCGTACTCCCTTCCCCTCTGGGTCCTCTGACTCGAAAATTCCAGGGCCCGGCAGTCCATCATTTCGCAACATATTGAATAGCAGAATATTAGATGTCATTGCGAGGAGCGCGCAGCGCGACGAAGCAATCTCATCACGGACGAGATTGCTTCATCCCGGAAAAACTCGTCAGGCCGGGCCGGGTCGAGTTTTATTGCCCTGCGTAGCTCCAGCAAGCACTCGGTTGAACGATTCCTGTTCATCGTTTCCGGGTGCCGCTGCGCGGCCGCGCGATCACCGCCAGAAGTAATGCCAGGCGTACTTGAACTCGACGCTCTTTCCCGCGTCCAGTCTGGCTGTCCAGGCGATGCGGCCGACGCCGTTGAGGCCGGTCCACCAGTAAGGCCAGCTGAACCAGCTCCACCAGAGCGGATGAGGCCCGACGCCGTCCGGAACGCAGGTGGAGTCCTCGAACACGTTGACCATGGATATCTTGCCCTCGTTGTCCGCCTCCGTGACGTTCCCGAGCACGTGACGGACGATTTCCACCTGAATCGGCTCGTTCCGGAAATTGGTCAGCTTCACCGATCCGGCCAAATCCACGCGGGCGTAGCCGTCGCCGTTCCATCTGACGGCGTTCGGGGTGCGCAGGATTTCGCTGTCGGACTTCTTCACCTGCACGTCCACCGCGACGGTGATTGGCAGGTCCGCGGACCCGCCCCTGGACGTGTAGGTCATCATCCCCTGCCCGAGCACCCGATCATCCCGCACGATGAGGGCCGGAGCCGTGGTCAGCGGATAGTCGCTCTTGTTGACAAGGCGCAGCTTGTGCATGACCCTGGGGGAGGACATGAGTCTGGCAATCTCGGCCTGCTGGCGGGTGTCGAAGTTGCGCCTCACCTCGTTCGGCGGCGAGAATGGCAGGTCCAGCACGAACACGTCCTGGTACGGCACCGCGAACTCGGCGACGGGCAGGACCATCCGCTGGCCCTTCTTCAGCGACACGTTCCTCACCGTGAAGATGTGCAGGTCCTCGACGGTGTCCGCGCCGGCCACCTCAGGCCCCAAATCCGGCCCGGAGCCCTCGGCAGGCGGCGCTTGCCGGCGCTCTCCCATGCGCGGCGCCTGCGACATCAAGGCGTTGGAAAACATCTGATATTGCCCTGCGGTCGGGTCGGCCTCCCTGAAATACTGGGAGAGCTGCGCCAGCGACTGCTGCAGCGCCATGGGATCCACGGTGTCCTTGAACTGGAAGGTCGGCACTCCGATTACGAGATGGCACGTCACGTTCTCCAGATCAGTCAGCTCGTTGAGCAGCGTAGCCTGCAGAAGCACCCGGGCCGTGCCCTTGCC
>JBFZBV010000405.1:0-3157 GCA_041308285.1 Planctomycetota bacterium
TCGCGAGGGTCAGCGCGCGGGACGTCCCGCGGAGCCTCGCGGTCTGAGGGATGATGTTGGTCTGGGACGGCCTCAGGGCCTCGTCGAACCCCCGCGGGCCCCGGGACCCCGTCTCGAGCACCGTGACGGACACGACCGACCCCAGGTTCGGGTTCACCTCCCTGGACCTTATGGTCTGCAGGGACGTTATGACCGCTGCAGCGGCCGGCACCGGGTCGATGCAGCGGTGCGGGTACGCGGCGTGGCCGGACGATCCGGTCACGTCGATTGCGAAGCTCTGCGCCGAGGCCATGCTCGTCCCGTGCCGGAATCCTATCACGCCGCAGGGCAGGGAGGGGAAGCCGTGGAGCGCGAAGACCGCCCCGACCTTCGGGTTGTCGAGCCAGCCCTCCTCGACGATGATTCTCCCGCCGCCGCCGCCCTCCTCGGCCGGCTGGAATATGAGCTTCACGGTCCCCGAGAACCCGCCCCTCAGGCGCTGGAGAATCTCGGCCGCGCCCAGCAGGACCGCCACGTGCCCGTCGTGTCCGCATGCGTGCATGAGACCCGGCCTGCGCGACCTGTAGGGCCTCTTCGATGCGTCCGCCGCCTCCTCCTTCCGGAGCGCGTCCATGTCGGCCCTCAGGGCGACCGCGGGCCCGGGCCCGGTCCCCTGCACGGTCGCCACGATGCCTGTCCGCGCGGCGCCCGTCCTGTGTTCGATTCCGAGGCCGGTCAGAGTGCGGGATATCAGTTCCGCCGTCTCCCGCTCCTCGAATCCCGGTTCGGGATTGGAGTGAATCGCACGCCTCAGGTCGCGTATTTTGCCCTCAATCCTCCGCGCTTCTGCGAGAATCTTTTCCCTGATTTCCATCGCCCCTCCTGGAAACGTGCCGGAGCCCGCCCGCCCGGGCGGCCCGGTACCGGTTCGGCCGAGCCCGCGTCATGAGTCAAGAGGCGTAGAATATACCCGACTCCGCCGGGATCATAGAGCCTGAAGCGGATTTTTCTTCCAAGGCCGCGCGCCCCGGGTTTACCATCAGCGTCCGAACGCCCGGAAACGGCGCGGGATGCGGGCGGCGGGACGCCTCCGGAGCGGATTCGCAGGCCCTGCCGCGCACGCCCCGGGCACGGACCCCGCGGATGAGGATTGAGACCCATGGACGGCCACACTCTGGAAGCGCTCGAGTTCGGAAAGGTCGTCGAGAAGATTGCCGGATTCGCCGCGAGCGAGCCCGGACGAGAGGCCGTCCGGGCCTTGGTCCCCTCCGCGGACGCCGCCGCGGTGCGCAGGAGGCTCGCGAAGGTGACCGAGGTGAGGCGCGTCATCGAGGCGGCGGGCCGCTTCCCGGCTCCGGCCCTGAAGGACGTGAGGCCGCACATCGCCCGGGCCGCGATTCAGGGGTCCTCGCTCGATCCTCGCGCAATCCTCGACCTCGCCGACTGCTGCGCCGCCGCCAAGGAGACCAGGGACTTCCTCCTAAAGCACTGCGCCGACCAGCCGAACCTGAAGAGGATTTCCGGCGAACTGCGCGTGCTCCCCGGCCTGGAGCGGAGCGTGCGCGCCGCGCTCGACGACGAGGGAAACGTCACGGACGACGCATCCGAGGAGCTGTCCGAAATCAGGTCCGAAATGCGGCACACGGAGTTCCGCATCCGCGAGAGGCTCAAGGCCATCCTCGAGAACCCCGCCTCGGCCGGGTGGCTCCAGGAGAGCTACTTCACAATCCGCGACGGCAGGCACGTGCTCCCGGTGAGCGCGAACCTCAAGGCGGAGCTGCCGGGGATAGTGCACGACAGGTCCGACACGGGCCAGACCGTCTTCGTGGAGCCGGCGGAGACCGTGGCGCTGGGCAACGAGCTCAGGGATCTGAAGTCCCTGGAAAGGGTCGAGATAAACAGGATTCTCGCCAATCTCACCGCCGCGGTCAGGGAGGCGCTGCCCGACGTCTCGGCGAACCAGGAGCTGCTCGTCGCCCTGGATGCGGACAGGGCCAAGGCGGAGTTCTCCCTCAAATACGGCATGACCGAGCCCGCCGTGGAGGTCGACGGGGATTACGTGCTCTACAGGGCCAGGCATCCGCTGCTGCTCTTCGCGGGGATTGAGGCGGTGCCGATAGACGTATCGCTCACGCGGTCGGCGAGGTGCCTCGTCATAACGGGGCCCAACGCGGGCGGCAAGACCGTGGCGCTCAAGACGCTCGGTCTGCTGGCGCTCATGGCCCAGTCCGGGCTGCACGTCCCGGCGGGCGAGCGGTCGGTCTTCCGGATGTTCCGCACGGTCTTCGCCGACATCGGGGACTACCAGAGCATAGAGGAGCGCATGAGCTCCTTCTCGTCGCACATGACGAGAATCAGGTCGATAATCGACCGGGTGGACGACCGCACCCTGGTACTGCTCGACGAGCTCGGCGCGGCGACGGACCCGGACGAGGGCGGCCCGCTGTCGTGCGCAGTCCTCGGGGAAATCCACAGGAGGGGCGCGTTCTCGGTCGTGACGACGCACCTCTCCGACCTCAAGGTGCTGGCGCACTCCACCGAGGGCATGGCAAACGCCGCCACGCTGTTCGACTCCGGGACGGGGGCGCCCACGTACCAGCTCAGGACCGGCATACCGGGGAGCTCCAGGGCCCTGGAGACCGCCGGGAGGCTCGGGTTCCCCCCGGCCGTGATCGCGGCGGCCCGCGGATTCATGTCCGAGGGGAAGGCGCGGTTCGAGGCGGCGGTGGCCGACCTCGAGGCGGAGATTCGGATGACCGCGGAGGAGCGGAGGAAGCACGGGGAAGAGCTGGCCGAAGCGAAGGCGCTCAAGGAGAAGTACCGGGCGCACGTGGCCGCGGCGAAGAAGGAGAAGAGGGAGATACTCCGCAAGGCGGCCGCGCAGGCCGCGGACATGGTGCTTGAGGGCAGGAAAATCGTCGAGGACGCCGTGCGCCGGATAAAGGAGGTCCAGGCCGGGGCCGGGCCGGGGGGAGCCGCCGAGGCGCGGTCGGCCGCGAAGGACGCGAGGACCAGGCTGGAGCGGAAAATCGACGATCTGAAGTCGCTCCAGTCCTCACTCGCCGAGAGGGCTCCGGCGGACCTGAGCCCGGCCAGAATCGAGCCGGGAGCCGTCGTCCAGGTCAAGAGCCTCAAGCGCGCGGGCGTCATCGCCTCGATAAACCACAGGAAGAAGAAG
>JBFZBV010000406.1:0-5110 GCA_041308285.1 Planctomycetota bacterium
CTGGATTAAGAAACAGCGCTTCCTGTCGAAAATCTGCAGTCGAGAATGTTGGAATTCAATACTCGCCCCCTCACCCTGCCCCTCTCCCCCTCGATGGGGGGAGAGGGTAAGTAATCGTGAATCCATGAGTTACGATATCCTGCCCAGGTCGCTAAGGTCGCCCTCTCCCTTGGGGAGAAGCAAAGCCCGCCCCGCCTTCGCCTGGCGGCCGGTCCGAGGGCTTCAGCGGGCTCCGCTCCGTCATTGAAATCGTACGTCAGACGAAGGAGGGTCGGATTTCACTCCGCCACGCTCGTCAGGACGAAGGCGGGTTGGGGCGACGATGCGACGATCACGGCACTGAGTGCCGTGGCTACATCGGCTCGGTTGGAGCGGATGCACGAATTTTAAAGCTCGAATGACACGGCGGTCCGGGGATATTATCCACATTTGTCAGAACCGTCCGGGGCTTTGGACGTTAAAACAGGTGTCGGACAATCTATTCCGGGCCCGGTCCAAGCCCTCCGGGCCCGGTTCAAACAAATCAGCAACATGGAGGTGGTCGATGCCTTCCCGCAGATCAGCGAGATACCAGGAAAGCAGTCCTGAGAGGCCGGAAGAAACCCCGCCGGTCCCCCCGACTCCCCTTGCCGGAGAGGCGAAGCCGCCCGAGGAATCCAGGTTCCCGGCAATCGAGCCTGCAGGGCCTGAGCCCGACTACAAATGGCTGTACAGGGGGCTCGGCGCGGCGGCCGTGATCGCGTTCCTGGTCATGGCAGTGGCGATCGTCTCGTCCCTGGGCGGCGGCGAGGGCGGCGACTGGGCGCTCGACGAGGACGGCGTGGAGCTGAAGTTCGCGGAGTACATCGACGCGGGCAGGCTTCGCCGAGCTGCCGAGGGGCTGGAGCTCGTGCGCAAGCGCGAGGAGGACTCGGTGCGCTGCCAGCGCATGAGCCTCAAGCTCGCCACGGCGCTCCTCGACAAGAAGTCGTACAGGGAGGCGTACGACCTCGTGGACCGGCTGCCGCTCGTGGACAAGTCCGCCGACGTGGTCGCCTCGATCCTCAGGGTCAAGTTCGCGGCCCTGCGGCCGGCCTTGTTCTCGAAGGAGGGGGACCTCCTTGCGCCGTTCAGCCTCAAGGAGCACCGGGACATGGCCGGGTTCATACTCCACGCGGGCAGGGACGGCGGCGACGGCTGGGACGCGGACAAGAAGGAGATTGCCGAGAGGTTCATCGAGGACCTCGGGGACGCGGAAGCACTGCTGAAGGCCGGGGGCGAGGCGACGGCCGAGTTCGGGAGGCTGGTCGAGCTCATGGACCTCGTGCGGTGGGCCTACGACCTCGTCGAAGAGGAGGCGTTCCTTGCGAAGCTCGGCGATCCTGCCGCGCTCAAGCCGCCCGTGAGGTACCAGTACGCGAACCTGCTTTTCCGCCAGCATCGCCACGACGAGGCCGTGCCGATGCTGAAGGCGATTGTGGAGCAGTTCCCTGGATCTCCGGAGGCGGACAGGGCTTTCGCCCACGTGGCGAGGTACGTCAAGGCGCGGGAAATCGCGGCCGGCGCCGTGGCGCTCTGGGACATGGACTTCGGCAACTTCATCGAGAGGTGCCTGGCCGTGCCGCACTATGCGGAAGTCTACAAGGCCGCGGGCGAGGACATGATGGCCGCGCTCGGCGGAAGGGGCATCCGCCTAAAGGGCCTGGCCAACGCCGGCGTCGACAGCCGGGAATACGACGTGTTCGAGGCCGGGGAGGAGGAGGGGCCCAGGTATTTCCCGCAGGCGGTGGTGGAAGGGGAGAGCGTAAAGTGGCGCATGCTGTGGGGCGAGTTGAACGTGAGCGCCGACGGGCAGGGGCCGCCGCCGAGGCTGTTCATCCAGACCGACTACAACGCCTTCAGGCTCACGAACGGGTCGAGGAGGCCCTTCCATTCCGGATCGGCCGAAGGCCTCAGCCTCGTGACGCACTATCGCGGCCAGGTGCGGTTCTCGCTCTACAGGTTCCCGGACTTCAAGGCGTTCAAGAAGTTCGACGAGTCGAGCCCTGACAAGGGCCTCAGGGGCGCGACGCCCGTCAAGACGTGGACCGTGCGCCACGGGAAGTCCTCGGAGAACGGATCCGCCAGGGCGGAGACCGTGCGCCTGCCGAAGGTCGGGCCGGGCTACTACGCGGCAATCGCCGAGGCCCGCTACTGCCCGGTGATGGCCGGCGCCAAGCTGATAGTCTCCGACCTAATGCTCTCGGTCCGCGCGGGAAGGACCTCGATCGTTGCCTTCGTGACCGACCGGAACACTGGGACGCCGGTCCAGGGCGTGTCCCTCAAGGCCTCGGTCGCGGACCGCTACGACCTCGACGCCATAAGCGCGGCGCTCAGGGAGCGCAACCAGGACGCCGACTACAAGGCCGGCATCGCGGCGGGATTCAAGGCCTCCGGCGCTCCCGGGGCGGAGGAACTGCGCAGGTCCAGCCCGGAATTCAGGCGCGGAGTCGAGGACGGATCCGCTCTCAGGAAGGACTACCCCGTGGTCTCGTCGGCGGTTCCCGCCTCCACCGGCCCGGACGGCGTGGCAGTGTTCGAGGTGCCTCGAATCCTCCACGAGCACGCGTACGACCTATCGGTCGAATCGTCCGATCCGGGCATGTGCTTCTGGTGCAACCTCTCCTCGATTCCGGACAAGCACCGGAAGGAGTTCAAGTGCCTGTTCTATTCCGACCGGCCCCTGTACCGGCCGGGCGACGAGGTGAACTTCAAGGGGATAGTCCGGCTGTTCGACGGCGAGAACTACTTCCTGCCAGGCAAGTCGCAGGTGAGGGTCGAAGTGCGCCACTCGAGCGGGGCCGTGTTCAGCGCCCTGCTGGAGCCGGACGACGTGGGCACGGTCCGCGGGTCGTTCCCGATTCCGGTCTCCGCGCCGCTCGGGTCGTATTCCGCGTACGCCGACGATTCGCACGCCGGGCACGTTTTCAAGGTCATGCATTTCGACAAGCCCGATCTCGACATTGCGGTGGATCCGGGCTCTGCGGTGCTCGCCGCCGGCGAGCACATCCCGGCCAGGATTACGGTGACCACGCCTTCGGGCGAACCGGTTCCGGGCGAGAAAGTCGGCGTCAAGATACGCAGGTACGCGCTGGATTTCGAGCACGAGGCGGCCTTCATACCGGGCTCCAGGCCGAGGAGGAGTTCCGGGTCGGACAGGGTCGTGTTCTCCAAGGAGTTCGTGAGCGGGCCGGACGGGGAAATCAGAATCGATTTCAAGACCGACCCCGACTACGACGCCGCCTACTCGATTTCCGCCTATTCGCTCGGCCGCAAGGCGTTCATCGAGGCGGAGTCGGTTGTGGAAGCCAGGTCGCTGCCCGTGAGGATTTCCGTGGACACCGACAGGCTCTCCTACAGGCCCGGCGACGTGGTGAAGGCGACGGTGACCTCGCTCGACCTCCTGGCCAATCCCGTGGCCTGGAAGTTCAGAATCAGGGACGTGGCGCATAAGGAGGACCCTGCCGGCTTCGATTCCGAGCCAAGGGACTTCAGCACCGGCGCGGACGGCAGGGCGCAGATTGAATTCGCAATCCGCAAGGGCTGCGCGGGCCTAGTGCTGGGCGCCTCTTTCAGGGGCGAGTGGCGCGACAGGGACCTCCCAATCGAGGTGGCGGGGCCGGAATCGGACAAGGAAAAGACCGCGATCGAGGTCTCGAGGGAAATATGCCTGCCGGGCGACGACCTCGGAGTCAAGGTGAAGACCGCCAGGGAATCCACCCACGTCCTGATTTGCGTGGAGACCGACCGGATTCTCGCGCACCGCGTCGTGAGCCTGGAATCCGGATCCGGATCGTCGGTATTCAGGATTCCTCCGGAATGGATCCCGAACTTCTTCGTGTCGGCAACGCACGTCTGCCAGGACAAGGTGCAGACCGATAGGTCCGAGGCGGTGAAGGTCATTCCCGTGCACAGGTTCCTCAAGCTCGAAATCAAGACCGACAAGCCGGAGTACAGGCCGGGCGAGACGTGTAACGCCGCGATAAGGGTCACGGATTTCGACGGCAAGCCCAGGCCCGGCGCCTCGGTGTCGGTCGGCGCCGTCGACGCGGGCATCTACAGGATTGCCCACGACGCCGTCCCGGACCTGAGGGAGTTCTTCTACTCCCACACGCTGGAGCACCGCATCGCGGAGAAGTGGTTCGACGAGGGGTTCGAGTTCCCGTCCTTCCTGATTTGGAAGACGCCGGTGTTCGCGCGGGACGAGCCTCCGGACATGGTCATCGGAATCGGCGGGGGCGCCGGCGGGACGTACGGGGGGCGGTCCGGCGGCAAGCGGTCGCTCAGGGCATTCGGCGGCGGCATGAAGACCGAAAGCAGCCGCGCCAGGAAGACCTTCAGGGACACCGCGTTCTGGGCGGCGGACCTTAGGTCGGACGCCGAAGGACTCATCCGCGTCTCATTCTCGATGCCCGACAATATAGGATCGTTCCGGTTCACCGCGCGGGGGCTCACAGCCGACACGAGGGTAGGCGAAGTCCGGGCCGACGTGGTGGTGCGGAAGAACTTCTACGCGCTCATAAAGGGGCCGGACCTCCTCCGCAGGGGCGACAAGGCGGAGGTGAGGGTCGTGGTGCGCAACAGGGCTCAGGTCTCAATCCCGGCCAGGCTGGTCTTCAGCTCGCCTTTCCCGGTGCCGGGCGGCGACAAGGCCGAGGCGGAATTCGACGCCCCTGCAGGCGGCGAGCGGGTGTTCAGGTTCATGATTGACCTTGCGAACCCGCCTGCGAACGCGAACGTGCCGGGGTCGGCGGAAGCGGACGCCGGCGACCTGCGCCTCGGCTGGGACGAGGAAGCAGCCGTGTTCCGCGTTGATCTCGCGTCCACGGACGGGACCGAGAGCGACTCCGTGCTCGCGCAGTTCCCGTTCGCGAGGTCCGGCGTCGTGGTCCGCAGCGGGCTTTCGGGCGTGATTCCCGCCGGCGGGGAGAAGAGGAGGGTTTCGCTTTCGCTCGGATCCGGCGCCGAACTCTCGAGGGTTTCCATAAGCCTGTCGGGCTCCCTGCCCGAGGCCCTGCTCGAGGTGGTGGACGGGCTGGCGGACCCCGGCCAGGGGTGCGCGGAACAGACGGCCCAGGCGGTTCTTTGCGCA
>JBFZBV010000407.1:0-3756 GCA_041308285.1 Planctomycetota bacterium
GGAGGCCCCGGAGGGGCCGCCGGGAACGAGGCGGAGGATGCCGGTGCTCCGCCCCCTGCCGGGGAGGCCGGATCCGCGGACGGATTCGACATTGATCCTTCTTCCCTCACGAAGGAGGAAATCCGCGAGCTCCTGGAGAAGGCCAAGTCCGCGGACGAATACCTGGAGAAGCTCCAGTACTGCCTCTCCGGGTTCCAGAACTTCCGCAAGAGGACGGAAAAGGAGAAGGAGGACTGGCGGAGATACGGCATCTCCAATCTCGCCCTCGATCTCCTCCCGGTCCTGGACAACATGGAAAGGGCCCTGTCCGCCTCGGTCCCGGATGCCGAGTCCCGCTGCATCGAGGAGGGGCTGAAACTGATACACCAGATGATCACCGACGTGCTCTCGAGATACGGGCTGAGGCAAATCGAGGCCGCAGGCAGGCCGTTCGATCCCTGCTACCACGACTCCATGGGGTTCGGGCAGGGCGGGAGTCCCAACACGGTCGTGGCAGTGCTGGTCAAGGGCTACATGCTGCACGACCGCGTGCTGAGGCCCGCCCAGGTCCTGGTGGCGGGGCCCGGCCCCGGAGGGGGCAAGGCGGAATGCCGGCCGGAAGGCGCCGGGGACCGGGACGCAGGTCCCGGAGATTCTCAGGAAAAGGAGTTTTGACATGCCCACTTACGAATATGCCTGCGGCAAATGCGGACGCCACGTCGACGTGTTCCAGTACATGACCGACAAGCCGCTGAGGAAATGCCCGACCTGCGGCAAGTCCGCCCTCAAACGCCTCATCGGCACCGGCGCGGCCGTCATCTTCAAGGGATCCGGGTTCTACGAGACCGACTACAAGAGGAAATCCGGCGGCGGCGGGGGCGGGAGCTGCCCGAGCGGCGATTCCGCGCCGAAACCCTCCGAAGACAAGAAGCCGATCTGACGGGCGCCCCGGCCCGCCCGAGGCCGGGCCCGGCCGAACGCCGAAGGCCGCGGACTTCGGCTAGGGTTTTTTTTTGTTTGACTGAACAGGCGAGCGCTGTTAGGTTTGTAGCGATTTACGCAGCGCCCGCAGGATTTCCGCACAGCGGCATCCCGCGATTTTCATTTCCCCGGCGCCTGCGGTCCTCCGCAAGAGGGATCATGGTTGGAAAGGAGCCGAAATGAGGGAATACAAGGGCGACTGGAGAGACCTGTTCTTCGGGTTCCGCATCGCGCTTGACCTGAGGAAGATGTTCCTGGGCCTGCTCGGGCTGGTGTTCAGCTTCGCAGGCGTTCTAGTCATCATGTTCATCGGCGCCCTCCCGAAGGAGGAGACCGCCTGGGAGCTCGTGAAGGATAAGGAATTCTACGAGGCTTTCTACGTGGTCCTGGGCTGGGTGGAATCGAGCTACATGGAGCCGGTCCTCCAGTTCTGCGACAATCCGGGCAGACTGGCCCTTTTCCCGAGCACCGAGCATTCGAGCACCGGCATATGGCCGTGGCTGGTGCTTTCGGGCGCGCTGATATGGCTCGCGTTCGTGTGGTCGAAGTTCGGAGGGGCGATTTCCAGGATAACCGCCGTCGAGATTGCCAAGGACGAAAGGATTACCATCCACGAGTCGCTGGACTTCAACAAGAAGAAGTTCACGTCCTATTTCTGGTCGACGGTGGCGGTGGCGGTGGCGTTCCTCTTCTTCTTCCTCGTCAACGTCCTCGGCGGCCTCGTCGGCGCCATACCGTACGCCGGGCCGGTCCTCGTCGCGGTCCTCAGCCCCTTCGCGTTCCTAGGCGGCTTCATCATGCTGCTAATCGCAATCGGCGGCGTCTTCGGCTGGCCTCTGATGTCGCCGGCCATAGCCGCCGAGGGGACGGACGCGTTCGACGCCGTCAGCAGGGCCTTCAGCTACATCTACACGAAGCCATGGCAATACCTGTTCTACTGGATTGTCACCGCGGTCTACGGCGTCTTCAGCATAGGATTCGTCTGGCTCTTCTCGCTGTTCATGGTCCGCCTGACGCTCGGGTCCGCCCACATCGGCATGGGCAAGAGCCTGGACCCCGTGATTGACGCCCTGTTCAACGTGGGCTCGCGCGGCCCCGGGAGCGCCTTCAGCGGCCTCGAAGTGCCCCAGGGAATCCTGTTCGTCGTGCTGGGCACGGTCATCATGATAATCTACGGCCTCGCCTTCGCGTACGGCGTATCCTATTTCTACACCGCCCGCGGCCTCATGTACTTCATCCTGAGGAAGAAGGTCGACAACACCGAGATGACCGAGGTCTTCATGGAGGAGGAGCAGGAGGACGAATTCTTCACGGAGGAGCTCGGGGGCGGGGAGAAGCCCAAGGCCGGCGAGTGCGAAGACGCCCCGCAGGCCGAGCCGCAGGAGAAGGCCGGAGATGAGGCCCCGAAGCCCGAAACCGCTCCGACGCCTCCCGCGGAACAGCCCAAGGAACCCGGTCCGGCATCCCAGGACCAGGGCGGAGAGGCGAAGACCCCCGGGCCCGAAAAGGCCTTCTAAGACCGGTTCCGGCACTCGGCGGGAATCTCCGGGGCAGGCGACGGGCACACAAGCCCGTCCCCTGCGATTCGGCGCCTCGGGAGGGCTAGTCCCTTTGAGAACATACCTGAGCTGCACGCCCTGTTTCGCCAGGCAGGCCTGGGAATCGGTTTCCATGGCGTCCGGGGACGAGGCCGTGCGCGAAAGAGTGATGCGCCGGGTCCTGTCGGCGATATCCGCCATGGACTTCAATCGTCCTCCGCCCGCCATGGGGGCTGAAATCCACAGGATTGTCCGCAGGGAGACCGGCGACCCGGACCCGTACGCCGGGGCGAAGTCGGATCTCACGCGCATGGCACTGCGCCTGCTCCCGAAGCTCGAGGAGAGGGTCGGTTCGTCCGCCGACCCCCTGGATACCGCCCTGAGGATTTCGATTGCCGGAAACATCATGGACTTCAGCATAACGTCGTCCATGCGCGAGGACGCGGTCCTGGAGACGCTCGAGGACTCCCTTCGCAAGCCGTTTCTAAGGGGCGGGGCGGGCGATCTGGCGGGGCGTCTGGCTTCTGCGCAGAGCATCCTGTTCCTGGCAGACAACGCCGCCGAGATAGTCTTCGACAGGCCTCTGCTCTCCATGATGCCCCGCGGGAGGGTCACTGTCGCGGTGAAGGGCTCGCCCGTGATAAACGACGCCACGATGGAGGACGCCGGGGCGGCGGGGCTCGCTTCCGTGGCACGCCTGATTGACAACGGTTCGGACGTCCCGGGGACGCTGCTGGAATCCTGCTCTCCGCGGTTCAGGGACGAGTTCAGCCGCGCGGAAATCGTGGTTTCCAAGGGCCAGGGCAACTACGAGACCCTGTCCGACGCCCCCAGGGAGGTCTTCTTCCTCCTCAGGGCCAAGTGCGCGACGATTTGCGAGGATTTGGGGTGCTCGATGGGCGACATCCTGGTCCACAGGGCGGTCCCGGCCGGTTCCACGCGCTGATTGGCCCCGGTTCAGAAGCCTTTTCCCGCGCAGCCGCGCGCGGGACGCCGCTCAGCCTCCTCAGCCGCCGGTCCTGGGCTGGACGGGCCTCTTCTGGGTCTGCACGTTGAACCCGGGGATGCGCTGCCTGAACGGCGTGCTCTCGGGGCCGGCGGGCTTGTCCGCGTCGTAGGTTATGCGGCCCGTCCGGTCCGCGTAGAGGTGTCCGCCTTTCTTCTGGTTCCTGGGGATTGCGCGGCAGATGAAATCGGAGCCTTCGTCCAGAAGCTCGACCGTGAAGTCGTAGCCCGAGGCAGATCGGAAGAGCGTCGT
>JBFZBV010000408.1:0-8489 GCA_041308285.1 Planctomycetota bacterium
AAGGCGGCCGCCTCGGACCCGGACGACGATCCGCTCGTCTTCAGGATTTACTACAAGGAGACGGGCAGGGACAGGTGGATTCCCCTGAACGAGGACAATCCCCTTCCGAAACCCGAGGGGGAATGGGGGGTGGAGAACGTCCCGGACGGGCTCTACCAGCTCAAGATTGTGGCTTCCGACGAGAAGGCCAACCCGCCGGGCGAAGCCCTCGCCGGATTCAGAATCTCGGATCCGTTCGTAATAGACAACGGCAACCCGTCAATCGAGGGGCTCGGGCTCGACATCGGCCGGGAGGTGGTTCTCCGCGGCCGCGCCGCCGACGCGTCCTCTCCAATCACGCGCATAGAGTACTGCATCGACGGCGGCAGCTGGGCCTTCGTCTATCCCCTGGACCGCGTCTTCGACTCGAAGGCAGAGGAATTCGCCGCGGTGCTTCCCGCCCTCGACCCCGGGGTCCACAGGGTCAGGGTGAGGGTGCAGGACGACGCGGGCAACGCGGCGGTGGCGGAAATCGAGTTCGAAGCCAAATGACCACCCTGGTTACCGGCGCGACAGGCTTTATAGGCGCCCACTTCGCAGGGCTGCTCACCGCCCGGGGGGAGAGCGTCCGCGTCCTCGCGAGGAACCCATCGCGCCTGCCGCCGTCGCTGGCCGGGAAAGTCGAGGTGGCCGCGGGCGACGTCGCCTCCGGCGCGGGGCTGGACGAGGCCGTCAGGGGCGCGTCTAGGATAATCCACCTGGCCGGCACCACGCACGCGCCGAGGCCGAGCGAGTACATGGGCGTGAACGCAGGTGGCACCGCCCGCCTCCTTCACGCGGTGCTCAGGGCCGGCGGGAACGTGGACCGGTTCCTGCTGGTGAGTTCCCAGGCCGCAGCCGGCCCGGCCCGGAGCCCGGAACCCGTACGCGAGGAGGACGAGCCGGCGCCGTGCACGCCCTACGGCCGGAGCAAGCTCGCGGCCGAGCGGCTGGTCCTGAGGGAGGCCGGCAGGGTCCCAATCACGATAGTGAGGCCTCCCGTGGTGTACGGGCCCGGCGACAAGGCCACGCTCGGGCTGTTCCGGATTGCCAAGCTGGGAATACTTCCGGTCTCGCATCCGGGCGACCGCTGGTACAGCGTGATAAACGTGATTGACCTCGTGCGGGGAATCGACCTTGCATCGCGCTCCGCGAAGGCCGAGTCGGGCGTCTACTTCCTGGCCAACCGGAATGCGTCGACCTGGAACGACATGATGGCCGGGATTTGCGCGTCGATCGGCGTGAAGAGCGCGTGGAAGCTGAACCTCTCGCAGTCCACGCTCAGGATTGCGGCCCTGGCGGGCGACGCGGCCCAGGGGATTCTGGGTCTCAACATCGGAATCAACAGCACCCGCCTGGGCGAGTTCCTGCCCCCGCGCTGGACCTGCTCCGCGGAGAAGGCCCTGAGGGACTTCGGGTTCGCGAACGAAATCCCCCTGGTCCGGGGCCTGGGCGAGGCGGCGAAATGGTACGCCCGGGAGGGATGGCTGTGAGGCTCCTCCGCACATCGCCCGGATGCGCCGCAGCGCTTCCTGCCCTGATGCTGGCGGCCGCGCTGTCCATGCAGGGGGCGGCCCTTGCCGGGGGGAAGGAAGGCAAGGAAGGCCGCCCGGCCGGACCTCCGGGATTTTCCCATGAGGGCGGCTTCTTCACCCCCCCGCTGCGCCTCGAAATAGTACCCGCCGAGCCCGGCGCAGAGGTCAGATTCACCACCGACTGCTCGGACCCCGGCCCCGATTCGCCCCTCTATGCCGGCCCAATCACCATCGACAGGACCGCATGCGTCAGGGCCAGGTCGTTCCAGCCGGGCAAAGCCCCGGGCAGGATCGGAACCGTGACCCTCGTGGCCGGAAGGCAGCCCAATATGCCGCTCCTGTGCCTGGCGACGGACCCTAAGAACCTCTACGACTCGAACACCGGCCTTTTCAAGCGGGTCGGGGACCGCGGCGAGGAGTGGGAAAGGCCGGTTCATGCCGCGTTCTACGAGCCAAGCGGCCGGATGGCCTTCCAGGCGGACGCGGGAATCAGGCTCGCGGGAGGCGTGAGCCGGAACTTCCGCAAGAAGTCCTTCAGAATCTATTTCCGGAGCAAGTACGGCCCGGCGAGGCTCAAGTATCCCATGTTCGGCGACGGGGGGGTCGGGGAGTTCGAGTGCATCCGGGTCAGGGCCAGCGGGAACGACCAGATGACCGCCGAGAGCCGCTGGACTCTGCTCCGGGACGCGGTCAACAACGAGCTCTACAAGAAAGCCGGCGGATGCTCGACCGACGTCAGGTTCTCGCTCGTAGTCCTCAACGGGGACATGCAGGGGCTCTACGACCTCCGCGAGCACTGCAACGCCGATTTCCTGCGGGACAAGTTCGGCACGAAGAACCCCGATCTCCTCAAGGTCTCCATCTACCTGCCAGGCGAGGCGCACTGCGCGGTGAAGGACGGCGACAGAGCCGCGTGGGACGCGGTCGAGTCCTTCTTCAGGGACTGCGACCTGTCGCGCGTCGACGACTTTGCAACCGCGGTCGAGATGATTGACGTCGAGGACTTCATAAACGAGCATTCGGTGCGCTTCTACGGCGCGGACTGGGACTGGCCCCAGAACAACCGCTACTTCTTCCGGGACCGCTCGCCGGGCAGCAGATTCAGGTTCGTCATCTGGGACAGCGAGTGGACTTTCGACCTGAACGGGAGCTGCTCGGCTGCCAGGGACATCGTCTCCGACTACCTGGGCAACCCCGACGGCCTCCGCAGCAGGCACGCATTCATGTTCAGGAAGATGCTCGGGAGCCCGGCATTCAGGGCCTGGTTCCTCACGCGCACGGCTGACCTCCTGAACACCGTCCTCTCGTCCGAGAACGTCGCGGCCGAGGTTCGCAGGCTCGCGAGGGAAGCCGCTCCCGGCATCCCGTTCGAAGTCGATCGATGGGGAGGGTCCGCGCGGCAGTGGATGGAGAACGTCGAGGTGCTCATGCGATTCGCGAAGGACAGGCCGGCGCACTTCCGAAACCACCTGCTCGCCTCCTTCCCCGAGGCGAAAGGCCTCTGGACCCTGAGGATCGAACCGCCGGACTCCGGAGTAGGCGAGGTCAGGGTGAACACCCTGCGGCTGCTCCCGAAGGACCTGCCCTGGGCAGGCGTGTACTTCGCCGGCGTGGACGTCGCGATCCAGGCCGTGTGCCCGGCGGGGTACAGGTTCGCGGGCTGGTCGCCTGCGGCATTCGGATTGGGGAGACTGCTCGTGCTGGACGGGAAGGGAGGCGCCAAGAGTTTCATCCTGCCGCGCGAATCCGGATGGGACTATTACTCCGGCGGCGGCCGGCCGGACCAGGGCTGGGAGCTCGGGGTCGGATCGCATGATGCGTGGCTCCAGGGCAAGGCGCCGCTGGGGTACGGCGAGGGCGACGAGGCTACGGCGCTTTCCTTCGGCCCCGACGCCGGATCCAAGATTCCGGCCCACTACTTCCGCAAGGTCGTCGACCTGCAGGAGGACCCGACAGGGGACTGCGTCCTTGAACTCGTGGCCGACGACGGGGCGGTGGTTTTCGTGAACGGCGCCGAGGCCCTCCGGGTGAACATGCCCGGGGGCCGCATCGGCCACGAGACTCCGGCGGCGGGAGTCGTGGGCGGGGCCGAGGAGAAGGCGTGGCAGAGGCACACGCTGCCCCGCGGGATGCTGAAAAAGGGCAGGAACGCGATTGCGGCGGAGGTGCACCAGGCGAGTCCGGCGAGCTCCGACCTGAGGTTCGACCTGTCCCTGAGCTTCGAAGAGCCTGCAATCGTGAAGCCCGTCTTCGAGAAGGCGGATGATTGACTTGACACCTCGTCGGGCCCCGTCTAGCATACGATCGGCCGGCTGATTTCGATTTGATGCATCTCGGAGAGGCTCATGGCCAGGTGGATTGTAACGGGCGGATGCGGGTTCATCGGATCCAACTTCATCCTGGCCCTTCTCTCGGACGGACAGGACGTCTTCGTGACCAACCTCGACCTCCTGACCTACGCCGGCAATCCCGAAAACCTCGCCGGGGTGGAGTCGGATCAGAGGTACAGGTTCCTCCGGGGCGACATAAGGGACCCCTGCGCGGTAGCCGAGGCGTTCCGTGGCGGGGCGGACTATGTCGTGAACTTCGCCGCCGAGAGCCACGTGGACAGGTCGATACACGACTCGAGCCCTTTCATCTCGACGAATGTCGTGGGCGTGCAGGTCCTCCTCGACGCGGCCCGGTCGGCTGGAATCAGGAAGTTCGTGCAGGTCTCCACGGACGAGGTGTACGGATCGCTGGGATCCGAAGGGCGGTTCACGGAGGCCTCGCCCCTGTCGCCCAACTCGCCGTACTCCGCGAGCAAGGCTTCGGCGGACCTCCTCGCCCGCTCGTACTGGAGGACGTTCGGAACGCCCGTCGCGATCACGAGGTGCTCCAACAACTACGGTCCCCTGCAGTTTCCCGAGAAGCTGATACCGCTGTTCGTGACCAACGCGCTCTGCGACCGGAATCTGCCCCTGTACGGCGACGGATTGAACGTCAGGGACTGGATTCACGTGTCCGACCACTGCAGGGCGCTCATGAAAGTCGCGGAAGCCGGCAAGCCCGGAGAAATCTACAACATCGGCGGCGGGAACGAGAGGACCAACATCGAGATTACCAGGATGATTCTCAAGTCCCTTGGCAAGCCGGAGACCCTAATCACGCCCGTGAGGGACAGGCCTGGGCATGATCGCAGGTATGCCATAGACGACACGAAGATGAGAGCGGAGCTTGGCGTGGAGCCCGAGATGGATTTCGGCGACGGCATCGCCCGGACCGTCGAGTGGTACGTCCGGAACCGGGAATGGTGGACGCGCATAAAGACCGGCCAATACATGGAATACTACAGGAAACAGTACGGCGCCGACGGGATTTGCCGCAGGGAAGGAGCCCGTTGAAAGCGCGCATGGACTTGGCGGAGCCTTGAACGCATGGAAGAAAAGAAGCTGAGTGCCGAGTGCAGGAGCGAGATTCGGAAGCTTGCCGGCAAGATGTGGGAAAAGGAGCTCGAGAACGAGCTCGGGGAGATACGCAAGTCCCTGGAGGCGATGGCCGGGGGGGAGAAGACGCCCTCCCAGGTCGCGGAAGACATCCACGAGTTCCACGAGGGCACGTACCGGAAGCTCCTCGAAATCAACCAGACCCACGAGCCTGTCCTGCTCCTGGGCAGGGCGGTGGTGAAAGGTCTTCTCGAAGAGAAGAACATTCCCGAAGAAGCGGCGCCGCTTGTCAAGAAGGCCATCCTCTTCTACAGGACCAAGACGACCGTGTTCGGCAAGAAGTCGAATCTCGCAGACGAGCCCTGACCCGGCCTGTCCGGCAGAAGGCCGGCTGCGACATGGCGGTCGGGGATTGCGCTTCGGCGGAGGCCCGGGACGCCCGCATTGATGCTGTGCACAGGAGACGGCCATACTCGAAAGATACCTCAAATCCCTGAAGGCGGTTGAAGCCGAGGAACTGTTCGACCTGGTCCTCTACCGTCCTCTCGCATTCCCCCTGGTCATGTTTCTCGCCCGCACTCGGGTGACACCCAACCAGGTCACACTGGCCGCGTTCCTGGTGACGCTGGCAGCCGGCCTCCTTTACGGGCTCTCGACCCCTTGCGCGATAACGGCCGGCGGAATCGTCTACTTCGTATCGAGGATTCTGGACTGCGTGGACGGCCAGCTGGCCAGGGCGAAGAGCCAGTTCTCCAAGCTCGGCAAGCTGTACGACGGCCTGTCGGACTACTTCGGCCACGCGGCTGTAATGGTCGGCCTGGGTTTCGCGATCGGCCGCGGGGACCTGTCCAGGCAGGTTCCGCTCCTGCCCGGGCTGGAAATCTCCGCGTGGCTCGCGGCGGTCCTTGCGGGATTCTCGCTCATCTACCAGTGTTTTCTCGCGGACAAATACAAGAACGAGTACCTCTCGAGGAAGTTCCCGAACAGGAAGCCTCCTGCGGAAGAGCTCAGGGAGTTCGAGGAGGAGCGGAGCAAATCAGGCGGGATGGAGCGGTTCCTGCTCGGCATATTCATAGGCTATCTCAAGCTCCAGAACAGGCCTGCCGGCGAGGTCGTGGTCGTGGAGGACTCGAAGGCGAGGGAGACCTACTGCCGCGCGAACCGAATCACGCTTTTCGCGTGGAACATGCTGGGGCCTTCCATGCACGCCAACCTGATTGTGCTTTTTTCGCTCCTTGACCGTGCCGAGCTGTACGTCCCGGCGACGGTGATCATAATGAACATCGCGACACTGCCGCTGCATGTCTTTCAGAAGGTCGTCAACATGTACGCGAGGCCGGCAATCGGAGCGAATTCCTGAACATTGGCGATTACTGGCCGTTGAAACCGCTGTGGCCGGGATGGTCAAATGGATGTGGAAATGCGGCACAGGCTTGCGATTGTCTTCGCGCTCTTCATAACCTCTGGCTGCTCTGCGGGATCCGAAAGCAGCGTCGAGTTCAGGATTGCTGTTTCCTCTCCAAGGATCGGCTTCAGCCAGATGACCAATCCTGCTTCAAATGAAACAATCTATGTCGACCCGCATGATGTCGCCTCAAGCCTAGACATCATGGATGTTGAAGTCGTCGAATCCAAAGGAAATCTGGAAATCCGCGTCATTTTCACGCCCGAGGCATCGGATAGAATCGCTGAACTGCATGAGTCTCATCGCAAAGACAAGATGGCCATCATCGTAAATGGAAGCCTTGTAATGGTTTCGGACATCACCGATGAATTCAAGGATGGTCTTGCCGTTCTGAAGAGCGGACTTTCTTCCGAAAGAACCATGCAAATAGCCCGATCCATGGGCCACACCTGAGGTTCCGAGTGCCTGCATGATGCGGAGCATCATGAGTGATGTGTAAAAACTGACTTTCCCCTTGACTTGCCGAGTTTTATTCGTATAATAAATCATAAAGCATAAAATGTAATGTCCAAATTATAATCTACATAAGGGCTGATTCTGCCCCTTCCGGAGGTGGTCATGAAGAAAGTACTTGCTATTCTTGTAGTTATAGGCATCGGCGGCTGGCTTTGCTATGCCAACGGCGTGTTTTCAATGGCCACCGGGGGAAAAATCAAATCCGCAGAGGCGCTTTCGCAGAACAGCGAAGAGTCCATCAATCCGTACGAGCTCTACGATCGCGGCGAGTACGATGCAGCCATCGAAATCATCCAAAGCAGGATGCCGAAGAGCAAAGGCGAAGACACGGCCAAGAACCTGAAGTACCTCGGCCTATGCTACAGGGGCAAGAAGGACAACGCCAAGGCCGAAGACGCATGGCGGAAACTTCTCGCGAATCATCAATCGTCCCAGCAGTGCGGCGACGCCTGTTTCGGGCTGGCCGAAATCGCCCACGACTCGTCCAACCCCGTCGAGGAGCTCGCTCAGCTGGAGAAGGCCGTATCTGCCTACCCGAAATCCGACGGCGGCGCAAAGGCTTCCCTCAAGCTGGGCAACCTCTACCTCGAGAAGGGGGACCTTTGCAAAGCCCGCCTGTCGTTCTCCAATGCCCTGGCAGTGGCGAACGCCGCAGAAAGCAGGAAGATTAAGGAAGTGCTCTCGAAGCTGAACAAGGAGGTGATTTTCTCCCAGATCCCGAACGAGCAGGCCCCGGTCTATTGCGTGCAGTCGGGCGATTCCCTGGGGAAAATCGCCAGGGAATTCGGCACCACCGTGGGGATGATTAAAAGCATCAACGGCCTCAGGGAGAACACCATATACCCCGGGGACAGGCTCAAGATAGTGAAAGGCAAGGTCCACCTGGAAGTGTCGAAGTCCCAGTTCCTCCTCTCCCTCTACATCGAAGGAATCTGGATCCAGGACTACCTGGTCGGGATAGGCGCGAACGACAAGACCCCGGAGGGCGAGTTCGAGATTGAGACCCGTATCATGAACCCGCCCTGGCATTACAGGGGCAAGGTCTACTCCGCCGGCGATTCGGAAAACATCCTCGGATCGCGCTGGATGGGCTTCAAGAACAGGCCCGGCCTCTCCGGTTTCGGCATTCACGGGACGACCGAGCCCGGCTCCGTGCCCGGAGCAGTGTCCAAGGGCTGCATCAGGATGGTCAACGAAGACGTCGAGCAGCTCTTCGAAATGGTGCCCCGGGGAACGAAAGTCGTAATCCGCAAGTAGGAGCGGGATCGCAGGACGAGCGGCCGGCCGGCAACCATCTTCGCCGTGAAGGCCGCATCGCCGTTTCGAGAAATCCCTCGGCGGTCCCGGGCCCGGGAAACGCACCCTCGAAGTCTGCATTCCCTGGAAGACGGTCCTGGAAGGCCCAATCCAAGACAGGGGTGAAGAGTCCGGATTCTTCGGGCGGCGGGCGATCTGATTCTCCTGGATGCATCGTCGGTCGTTTTCACCGCGGGACCTGCTATCCCGTACTCGTGCTTTCATGCCGCGTATTCGTTCCCGTCCACGTTTTCGTACACGTACACGACTTGGATGGAACGAGAAGGCGCCGGA
>JBFZBV010000409.1:0-17338 GCA_041308285.1 Planctomycetota bacterium
GAGGACTGCGTGGGCTGCATGCACTGCGTCCTGAGCTTCGAGTGCCCCGCAATCTCGCAGGCCCCGGACGCCAAGAAGGCTGTAATAGACCAGGAGCTCTGCAGCCGCTGCGGAGTCTGCGTCGGCGTGTGCAAGAAAGGGGCGATACTGGTCGAGGCGTGAGCCGGGTCGGCGTCCCCGGCGGGAAATCGAGGGATGAAATGAACAGCGGGAAGAGCCAGATACTGATAGCCGGAGTGGGCGGCCAGGGCGTGCTTTTCGCCACCAAGCTCGTGCTGGAGACGGCCAAGCGGATGGGCAACCCCGTCATCGGGTCCGAGACCCACGGCATGAGCCAGCGCGGCGGGTCCGTTGTCTCGACCGTGAAGATTGGCGAGTTCCGGAATCCGCTCGTGGCTCGAGGCGGCGCGGACCTGCTGATCGCTCTCCAGAAGGACGAATCGTACCGCAACCTCCCCTTCGTCCGGCGCGGGGGGGGATGCGTGGTGAACGCCGCGGATTCGGGATTCCTCGACCCGGCCGTCCGGTCCGCAATCGGGAACCTCGGCATAAGCTTCCTCGCATTGGATGCTGACGGGGCCGCCAGGGAAATCGGCGCGCCGCTCTCGTCGAACCTCGTGTGTCTCGGCTTTTCCCTCGCGAAGCGCCTGCTCCCCTTCGAATCCTCCGACTGGCGGAGCTGCATCGAGGAAATCTCGCCCGGGAAGTTCAGGCCTTCGAACCTGGCGGCTTTCGACAAGGGCTTCTCGATGGCCTCCGCTCCCTGCCCCGGCTAGGGGCTGATTCATATCGGGGTCAGGTCTTGAAATATCGCCTTTCTCCGCCTATCCTGCGGACATTGCCAGACCGCTGAGAATCCATGGAGATAGGCGGTTTTCTCGGCATGCACTACACGAGCGTGAGCAAAATCATCAACAGGGGAAAAGATTATATTTCAAGACCTGACCCCAAATGAGCGATGCGACCGCCTGTCAGGCTTGCTCGATGTCGGTGTATCCGGAAATCTCCGCGCTCGTGGTGAAAATGTCCGACAGGTCCAGGTCGCGGATGCCGCTCCTGCCGTTGGAACAGCATTCCGCCGCGGCATCCGCGAGGCCGCCGGCCGCCGCGTTTCCCCTTGACCCGTCCCGGCGGAAATGCTCTATTTCCTTTGCCGTAATGGACGGGGGAGCAGCGGTCCCCTGTGACCCGCAGTCCGCTGTAGCGGGGTCAAGGATTCGCTGAAATTCTCCATCTCCTCCTGCCTGAACGGAATAAGCGGCGTTGAAGGCCGGGGTCCGTGCAATAAGGCGGTGCGAACCTGGTCAGGGGGGGAACCCAGCAGCCATAAGCATCAAACCTTATGTGCCGCGGAATGCCTGGCTGGAGCTGGCTGTTCCGGGATGCCTGAGGAATGGGAAGGGATGCGGAGTTTACGGCGCTTTTTCCTGTAAGCCCCGGCGGAGCGGGGACCGTCCCTTGCCGGCCTACGAGTCCGGTCCCTCTCCTTCCCTGAGCCTCACCGCCGATGCCTTGAAGAACGCGAACACTTCGAGCCCCGGGCTCAGGCCCAGCGCCTCCCTGCTCTCCTGCGTTATGGCCAGGACGAGGTCGATTCCCGCGTCGAGGGTCACGTACACCCTCCCGCCGTCCACCTCAATCCGCCTGATTGCTCCCTTGAGCACGTTCCTCGCGCTCGAGCTCACCGGCCCGGTGGAGAGCAGTATCTCCTCCGGGTTGATTTCGGCGGAGCATACGCCCTCCACCGGCGCTTCGGCGCACGCGGCGAGCTCCACGCCCGAATCCGACACGAACCTTGCAGTCCCGCCGGACATGGACGCGGTGCCCCAGAAGACGTTCTCCCTCGATCCCGCGACGATTCTTCCGCCGCGCAAGTGGATCGTCGTGCCCGGCGCGAGCCTGCGCGCCAGGCCCGTGTCGTGAGTGGCGACGACGCAGGCGGCACCGGCCGCGGCGGCCGCCGCGATTCTGCCCTCGACCAGGGAGACCGATGCGCGGTCCACGTTCGCCGTGGGCTCGTCGAGGAGCAGGAACCCGGCTCCGGTCGCGAATGCGCGGGCCATCGCGGCCTTCTGCATCTCGCCGGCGGAGAGGCTCGCGGCCCGGGCCCCTGCGAAGGACTCCATCCCGAGGAGGGCCAGTTCCCTCTGCGCGGTCTCGCGCGCCCTGCGCCTTCCCGCGCCCCTGGCGGCCGGGGCGTAGGCCACGTTCCCGAGGACGCTGCCCGCGAACATGTACGGGTGCTGGGAGACGTAGCAGAGCCTCCTGCGCGCCTCGCGCAGTGCGCCGCCCCGGAGCCCCGAGATTTCGGCGCCGTCCACCGAAACCGATCCCGACGTCGGGCGGTCGAGGAGCGCCGCGATTCTGAGCAGCGTCGTCTTGCCGGATCCGTTGGGCCCGAGCAGGGCGTAGACCCGGCCGGTGCCCACGGCCGCCCTGCCCAGATCGAGCACCCTGCGATCGCCGAAACACTTGACCACGCCGGCAAGAACCAGTTCAGCCACGGTCCCCCCTTGAGGACTCCCTTCCCCCTCCCTGGAGGAGCTTGAGCAGCACGTTTATGCAGACAGCGGTCGCGAGGAGAATCAGCCCCAGGGCCAGGCCGAGCGCAGCCTCGCCCTTGCCCGTCTCGAGGGCCATGGCCGTCGAGATGTTCCTGGTCTTCCCCGCGATGTTCCCGCCGAGCATCATGGAGACGCCCACCTCGCCCAGGAGCCTGCCGAAGGCGGTTATCAGGGCCGCGGCGAAGCCCGACCTGGCCTCGACGAGCATGGTCACGGCGCAGCGCACCCGGCCTGCGCCGAGAGTGAGGGCCGTCTCCATGGCCCTCGGGTCCAGCGATGAGAGGGCGGAGTGGGCGAGGGATATGACTATCGGCAGGCCCAGGACCGCCTGGCCCAGAATCATCGCCTTCTTGGTGAATAGCAGATCGAGGCCTCCTGCAGGTCCCCTGCGGGAGATGACGATATACAGGAAGAGGCCGATTGCCACCGTAGGCGTGCCCATGAGGGCGTGCACGAGGACGAGGACCGCCTTGCGCCCGGGGAACCTCGCGGACCACAGGGCGTAGGCCGCGGGGAAGCCCGCCGCGGCGCAAATCAGGACGGAGCAGAGGGAGACCTGCAGGGAGACTACGACCGCGGCCGCCGCGTCCGCGTCGGCGCTGAATATGAGCCGCACCGCCCCGGCAAGGGTTTCCAGGAAGAAGTCCATATCGATAAGCCGCCGCGCCGCGTCAATCCTCGGGGACGGCGTCCGGATGGAACAGGACCTTCCCGTCCTTCTTGAACCCGCCGATGATGGCCTGGCCTTCAGGGGAAGTCAACCAGGCGGCGAGCCCCATGGCGCCGAGATAGTTCGCCTTCCGGTATTTCGCAGGGTTCACGACGATGACCGAGTAGGGGTTGAACAGCCTCCCGTCGCCCTCGCAGACAATCCTCAAATCGAACTTTCCGGCCATGGAGAGGTAAGTGCCCCTGTCGGAAAGCGCGTAGGCCTTCTTCTCGAACGTCATGGCGAGCACGGCCTCCATGCCCTGCCCCGCCTCCATGTACCAGGGCTTTCCCGCGGGATTGCACCCGGCCGCCTTCCAGAGCTCCAGCTCCTTCACGTGCGTGCCCGACCTGTCGCCCCTGGAGACGAACGGGGCGCCCTTGGCCGCCAGGGCCGCGAAAGCGTCGGGAGCGCTCCCCGCGCCTGCGACGCCGGCGGGGTCGTCCGGATGGCCGATGAGCACGAAGTCGTTGTGCATCACCCTCCTCCTGTTGACCCCGAACCCGTCGGACACGAACTTCTCCTCGAGCTCCTCCGCATGCGCGAGGACCACGTCCACGTCCCCGTTCCTGCCGAGGTCAATCGCCTTGCCCGTTCCGGCGGCGAGGACGGACACCTTCGCTCCGAACTTCCTCTCGAACGGCGGAAGGAGGACCGCGAGGAGGCCCGTGTTGTCGGTGCTCGTGGTGGTGGCGAGCCTGATTTCGCCCAGCCCTGCCGGGCCCGGCTCAGGGGCGGAAACGTGCGCCGGCCCGGCGGGCGCCCTCGCGCACGAAGCGGCCAGAACGGCAGCGAGCGCAATCGCGATCATCCGGGGAGTTCTCAATGCGGTCCTCCTTCACAGTCCGAATTCGGGCATTCGGCGTCGTGCGCCACGCCTGGAATCGGCGCGGCCGCACGGTCCGTTACATGGAGGATATATATATGTCGGCACCGACACAAGGACAAACCGCGGGATCGGGCCTTGCGCCGCAATCAAGCCCGCGATTACCATCCCCGGCCGCGCGACTAGAACGACACCGTGGCCATGACTATGAACCTGCTGTAGTCCCTGTTCGCGACGCTGGCGTCGGAAATCGACTTCTCCGCGACGATGTAGAGCAGGTCCACTGAGAAGTTCTTGAGGACCTTAATCGTGACCGCGATTTTATGGCCGGCCGCGTCGGTGCCCCCGCCCCAGGAGTCCCAGTCGTTGAACGCGGAGACGATGGCGTCTTTGCCCATGCTCCGGTAGTTGTAGGTGAACTTGACGTCGCCGCCCACGGTCACGCCCACGAGCCATCCCCTGTTCTCCCCGACGCCTCCGGCGACGTTGATTACGTAGTCGCCGTAGACCGAGTAGGGGATTTTCTTGCCGCCGGCCTCGAGGTCGCCCGCCACTTCCAGGAAAAGCTCGATTTCGTTGTAGTCGTACATGTACTTCGTGCCGACCGTGGAGTTGCCGTAGCTGTTGTTCGTGCCCGAGTAGTCGAACACGTCGCGGCCGCGGGCGGCCGTGAAATCGAAGGTCCCTATTCCGGCGCACACCGAAAGCATGCCTTCGAGCATGGTGAGCTTGGCCGAGGCCTGGAAGGCGAGCATCAGCGACTCGGCCTTGGTTACGCTCTCCATCACCACGAACACGCCGGTGAAGGCCTTGGCCTCCAAGTCGCCGCCGAGCGCCTTGTACGCGGTCTTGAGAATGATCCCTTCGGGCGTGACGTCCGGGTCCCAAATCAGGTCGCTCTTTCCCGGGCACGTCCAGGGCTGCTCCATTTTGCCGCCTACGAAACCCAAGGAGGGGAAACCGTCGGGCATCGGCACCTTGAAGGCGACCTGCGCGATGTCAATCCACACGCCCTTCTTGCTCCATCCCCCGGTCATCGTCTGGTTCACGGTGATGTTGGCCCCGCCCCTGCCGATGTCCCTCGACTCGGCGGAGGCCGCGCGGAACTTGATGTCAATCTCCTCGCACACCTTCACGTCCACGCCCAGGCGGGCCCTGAAGCGGAGCCTGTCGCGGTCCGGGACCTCGGGCGTCCATCCGGGGTACTCTATCCTGTCGTAGATGAGCCTCATGTCGCCCGAGATTTTCACCATGTCGAGCCAGGTCGTCTTCTTCTCCTCGGCGGGGGGTGCCGGGACCTTCTCGGCCGGCGAAGGCTCGCCTTCCTCCGGCTGCCCGGCCCCGGCCGGGGCGGGCTTAGCGTCTGCGGGGGCCTTCTTCTCCTCCCCCTTCGCAGGCTGCGGAGGCGCGTCGGCAGCCTCGAGAACCGCATGGGACATCATGAAAACTGCCGCGGAAAGCAGAAAAGCATGAATGGCCCTTTTCATCGGACTTCTCCAAAATCGACAGCGGAACCGGGCGATTCACCCGTCCGGACTCCTCCTTCTCCTTGCTTGCGATTAATATGCATCTTTTGCCGGGCACGTTCCACAATCAAATGCCGTGAACAGACCCGGGTGAAAGCCGAGAGGAAAATCAGGCATTTTTCTTTTGCATGACCGGGTAGTCCCGTACAATATCCGTTTCATGAAACAGGGTTTGGATTATCGGGAACGGAAGGCGTGCAATTCATGGGGGGGGAGATGGGGCAGATCCACAATCTGAAACTCGACGAATTCGCCTCCAAATTCGGGGGCATTGGACCGGAAGCCTTCAAGGCCATGTTCAAACTCCCCTTCCTGCTCACCGAAACCGCACCTTCGAAAGAGCCCAACCAGAAAGTGTTCCGGACCGTGGCGCCGGAGGAGGACACCAAACAGAAGCCCGGCTCCCCGCTGACCGATTCGGACTTCGAGGACCAGTACGTAAGCACCATCGAGAAGTCCGGCAGGAACGCGTTCAAGAACATGGTGACGATCGGCCGGTCCGTAAACAACGACATCATAATAGCCAGCTCGTCCGTCTCGAAGCTCCACGCGTATTTCCGGTACGACGCCGAGATCGGGATGTATTCCCTCACCGACGTCGGATCCACCAACGGGACCGTCTACAACAAGGAGACTCTCCAGCCCAACGTCCCGGCAATCGTCGTCAGCCGCAGGATAATCATCTTCGGCGGATCGGTCAGGGCCACGTACTTCACTCCCGCCCACTTCATCGAATATCTCGCCCTGTTCAAGCGCATCACCGAGTAGAGGCAGGCCGGGGCGGTCTCCTGCATCGGTCTTCGGGGACGGCGGAATTCCTTTGAATGTCCCGATTCCGCAACTATACTTTTCAAATCCACGTCGATTCTCTGCCGTCGATGTGTTTATTGCGGAGCGAGGAGATGGCACAGGTCCACAACGTGAAACTTGCCGATTTCGCCCAGATGACCGGGAGAACCACCGCGGACGCCTTCGCCGAAAAATACAAGGTCCCCTTTTTCGTTGTCGAGAGGCACGAGTCCTACGCCGATTCCAAGGAGTACCACACCCTCTCCCCGGACATCGACAACAGCAGGCACACCACCGAGGTCTCCCAGCCCATCCAGGCCTTGCCCGGCGTCTCATTCGTGTACACGGTGGAGAAATCCGGGAGGAACTCGTTCGGGAACATGATCACGCTGGGCAGGTCCCTCAACAACGACATAGTGATTCCCCACCTCGCGGTGTCGAAGCTCCACGGCATCCTCAAGTACGACAGGGAGAAGGCCGCGTACACCTTCACGGACGTGGGATCCACCAACGGCACGTCAATCGCCTCCATGAAGCTGGAGCCGAACAAGCCCGTCCAAATCAACAGCAAGGACACTCTCCTCCTCGGCGGCACGGTCCGCACCACTTTCCTGGGCCCCCGCGATTTCTTCGAATACATGGGCGTCGCGGGCAGGAAAGCCCAGTCGTGAAATGCCCCCGCAATCCGCAGGGCGGGATCGCAAATCCGGCCGCTATCCGGCTCCGGGGCCCTTATTCGCCAGCGCGGCTGCAGCGATTTCGGAGAGGTCGAACACCCTGATTTTCGACTTCGCCTTCCTGAGCGCCGCCCGGAAGTTGAGGTGGCAGACCGGGCAGCAGGTGACGAGCCCGTCCACTGCGAGGGGCAGGAGCGACTTGGCGATTCTGGCCGATGCCGCGGCCTGCGCGGCCTCGTTGTCCACGGCCCACACGCCGCCGCCGCCGCCGCAGCATGCGGAAAGCTCGCGGCCGGGATCGAGCTCGGCCAGGTCGACGCCCCCAATCGACCTGAGGGCGGTCCGCGGCTCCTCGTACACGCCGCACCCCCTCCCGAGAGAGCAGGGGTCGTGGTATGCGAGCCGCAGTCCTTCCGGCAGTGCGGACAGGACGGGGCGTTCGGCAAGAAGCTGCGACACGTGCCGCACCTCGGCCCCGATCTCGATACCGAACAGCTCCTTGTAGCGCCTGAAAGTGGCGAAGCAGCCCGAGCAGGAGACGGCCACCGTGCGGGCCCCCGACGCCCTGACGGCTTCCGCCGCCTTCTCCGCCGCCCGGCGCGCGTCGTCGAGCCTGCCCAGCGCCAGCAGGGGCTCGCCGCAGCAAGGCTCGTCCGGAATGGAGTTATACGATCCGCAGACGGCCTTCACGACGGACGCGGACGCCCTGGCCACGGAAGGCAGCATGAACGCCGATGCGCATCCGGCCCAGTACAGGGTCGCGGCCCCGGCCTCCGGGGCGCACCTGGCGTCAATCCAGGAATCCCTCCTCCTCCCGGCGGACCTGAACGGCGAACCGCCCTTCCGGACCGCCTCGGCGACGGCCGCGGCGGCGGCGGGTTCCAGCCCGCGGCCGCGGGCCATCTCCCTCAGGGCGTGGATTAGAGCCGGTATGTCCAGTCCCTCGACGCAGAGCCGGGAGCAGCGGCCGCAGGAGGAGCACTTCCAGGGTTCCAAGGACAGGAAAGCGTCGTCGCAGAGGTCGAGGCAGACGCGCCTCACGAGCCTCCTTATGTTGAGCAGCCCGGAATCAGAGAAATGGCATGCGGCCGTGCAGGTGCCGCACTGCTCGCAAACCCGGAAAGCCGGCTTGATTTCCTCGATGCTCTTCATTGCCCCGCCGCTGAGCCGCCGCCGTGGCCGAGGAGGCGCCGGCCGCAAATGATAAGCGCGGGAAGAAGCAATGTCGAGAAGCAGAGGCAGGTCGAAATCCCTATCAGCGCGACCAGGCCGAGGGACCGGAGCCCGGGATTGGCGGCCGTCACCAGCGACCCGAACCCGGCTATGGTGGTCAGGGACGTGAGGAAAATCGCCCTGCCGGACGATCCCAGCACCGACGCAGGCCCGCCCGACCCCTTCTCCGAGAGCCTCTGCATGAAGTGGATGCCGTCGTCAACGCCCATCCCGAATATCATCGGCATTGCGACGACGTTCATGAAATTGAAGTGGATGCCGGCGGCCTTCATCGCCCCCAGGGTGCAGAGTAACCCCATGGTCACCGGCACGACGGCGAGCAGGGCCTTCCCTGGCCTGCGGAAATGGGCGAAGGTTATGACCAGGACCATCAGCACCGACAGGCCCGTGAGGCCCGAGAACTCCGACGCGACGAGGTCCCTGATTTTCGGCGCGATGACGTCCATCCCCGTAATCACGCTGTCCCCGTCGCTTGCGGCCTTGAGTGCCGCCTCGAGCCGCATCGCCTCGGCGGCCCTCGCCGCCTGAGCCGGCATTCCGGGCATGTACAGGGCGCCGACTGCCGACCATTCCGACCCGGAGCCGGAAACGAACGAGTCCAGGAGCTCCCCGTACCCGGCTGAGTCGATTTCCCCGATGTCCGCCCGGCCCTTGATCGAAATCTCGAGGCTGGTCTTCAGGGTTTCGACGGTCCCGGCGAACGCCTCGGGGTCGAACCCGTTCGCGTCCAGCTCCGCCCTCAGCGCGCTGGCGACCGCTTCCGGATTAACCGCCTCGGCGAGCCTCCGGGCCGACTTTTCAGCCCGTGATGCAGGTGGGAAGTATACCCCCGGCCCGACCAGCACGGTTCCGGAGGAAGCCGCCCCGGCGAGGACGGAGTGGGCCTCCGCGGCGGCGGTCAGGGCCTCGTTCCTCCCTTTCCCGCGGCTCACCACGAGTATCGGGTTGAGGCTGATTCCGAACCTCGCCTCGATGACGGAGTTGGCGAGGTCGATGGCCGGCATGGGCGACCTGAGGCTGCCGAAATCCGTGTCGAACTCCGGCAGGCCCGAGACCGCCAGGACGGCCGCGGACGCTGCGGCCAGGGCCAGCATCGCAGCGGCCACGACTCCCGGCCTCCGCGACACGAGCGCCTGCACCAGCGGGACTCCGAACGACGAGCCGCGCGGCACCGGCCTGCCCTTCTCGAGGAGCGCCAGCAGCGCGGGCAGTATTCCGAGCATCACGGCGCCGATAATCGCGACTCCGGCGGCGACCAGGGTCCCCACCTCGACCAGACCCCTGAAATCGGCGAGGCATAGGACGGCGAAAGCGGCGACGGTCGTGAGCCCTGCCGTGAACACGCCCGGACCCGTGAAACGCCACGCCCTGCCAAGCGCCTCCTGGACGGAAGCCCCGGACCTCCTCTCCTCGGAGAACCTGCTGTACAGGTGTATGGGGTAGTCGATGCCGAGGCCGATTAGTATCGATCCGAAGGCCGCCGCGACCGCGGTCATGCGGAAGCCCAGCAGGGGCGCGCATGCGCCGAAGGTGAGCAGGACGCCCGCCGCCAGGGGCGCGCCCACTATCACGTGGAGCCTCATGGCCGCGAATGCGAGGTAGAACAGGACGAGGACGCTGACGAACGACCCCACGGCCGAGAGAATCATGTCCTTCCTGATTTCCGCCTCGCTGGCTTCCGCTACCGGATAGCCTCCGGTGAAGTGCACCCGCACCGTCCCGGAGTCCCCGGCGAGGTCCTTCTGCATCGCCGAGACCGACTCGCGGAGGTGGTCCATGAACCGCGCCGTGTACCCGATATCCCTGGGGCTCTGCGATCCGAAGGCCTGAATCAGGGCCGCCCTGCCGTCCGCCGAGATGAACTTCCCGGTCCTCAGGTCCACCGTGAAGAGCGACATGCCTTGCGCGAGATGCTTGAGGAAGACCTTCTCGAAGATGCCGAGCGGATCACGCTCGATTCTCTCCTGTATCGCGTTCGGCAGGGGCGAGTCGATGAGCTTCGCGTCCGCGGCCACGGCGGCGGCTATCCCCTCCGGGGAGAGGACCGCGATTGCCTCCTCGAGGCCCTCCTCGGGCAGGTACAGGAACGCGCGCTTGAGGCAGAAGTCGGCGAAGAACTCCCTCTCCTTCCCCTCGATGCCGGACTTGACGCGCCTCACCACGCCGGGCTTCTCGAGCAGCCTCGCCGTCAGCCGGTCGGCCGCCCGGGCGAGGAGCCCCGGATCGGGCGTTTCGGACTCGATAACCGCCACGGCGTAGTCCATACCCGCGATGGTGCGCTGCACCGCGTCGAGGCCCTTTATCTCCGGCATGTCCGACGGCAGCAGCGACGTGAGGTCCTGGTCGAGGCGGATTCCGGAGACCGAGACCGCGGCGAGCGCGGTCAGGGCCGCGGCCGCGAGCAGAGTCGCGCCCGGCCTCGCGCCTGCGATCCTGGCGGCGAGCTCAAGCAGTCTTGCCAGCATCGCACCGCCTCAGGATTTCGTAGACCGCCACGCCGAACGCAGTGGAGACGTTGAGCGACTCCTTGAGGCCCAGCATGGGTATCTCGACCGCGGCGTCGGCCATTGCGACGACTTCGCTGCTCACGCCGGCAATCTCGTGCCCCACGACGATGCACACCGGGAAGGAGTAGTCGAACGAGTCGTAGGGGGCGCTCCGGTCCGTGTGCTCCAGCGCGACGACCGACACGCCCATGTCCTTGAGCAGTACGACGGCTTTCCTCGGGTCCTCGACGTACTCCCAGGGCACGGTCAGGTCGGCGCCGAGGGCGGTCTTGGATATCTCCTTCCTCGGCGGCCTCCCGGTCATGCCGCACAGGTAGAGCTTGCGCGCGAGGACGGCGTCGGCGGTGCGGAAAATCGATCCCACGTTCCAGAGCGAGCGTATGTTGTCCAGGAGGCCGTAAATGGGCGTCCTGGCGGGCATCCTGGCGCCGCGCGCGGCGGAACGCGATTTCACTTCCTCGAAGGCCAGCTTGCGCACGGGCAGGCCTTTCAAATTCCTTGCCTCCGGCCGGATGCGCCAATATAATTCGACTTACGTTACCATAACCCGGACGGGCGGAAACCAAAAACCGGGATTGAAGCGCCCTGCGGGTTTGGCAGGGCGCTTCCCGCGCGGAAAGCCGGAGCTTCTTCTCAAGAAAACCAGGCGGACGAGGCTTCCCCCCAAGGGGGATGGGTCACGCTCTCGGGGCGGCTATGTCGGCGAAGCTCGAACAGCTCTTCAAAGACGAGGCGACGGCCCTCGGCCTGCTGACGGCCGAACAGGTCATGAGGGCCGACACCTACCACAAGACCGGGATGAAGGAGAAGAACTTCGTCTCGATCGTCGTCGGCCTCAAGATGATGACCCGCGAGCAGGTCGACAGGATCAAGTCGTCCCTGATGGCCAAGGGCCTCATCGGCATGCCTGCGGAGCCGCCGAAGAAGGCGGCGCCCGCGGATTCCGGCATGGCGTCCGGCCCCGGGTCGGCGCTGCCGTCGAGGCGTGCCGCGACGGTGCTCAGCGACATCGAGACCAGGTTCTACACGCTCGACGACATAAGCCTCGACTCGGACCCGGCCATGAGGAAGGCCGCAGGGGCCGGTCCGGCGGGATCTGCGGGTCCGAAGCCCCCTTCCGCCGCCCAGGCCGCCAAAGCGCCGCCCGCTGCGCCGGCCCCGAAGTCCGCGCCCGCGCCGGCGAAGGCCTCGCCCCCGGACACGGAGGACCAGGACGGGACCGTGGACATGGGACGTGTGGATCCGGGCATAAAGAGCGCGTCGGACACGCACATCCACGACGACGCTCCCTTCAAGACCAACGTGACCAACATCGTGGACAAGCCGGCAGGCCCCAAGGCGTCCGCAGGCTCAGCGGCGCTGGCCGCAGCGGTCGGACCCGCAGGAGGCTCGAAGTCGACCGAGGAAATCAAGGAAGCCCTGAGGAAGGCCCAGGCGAAGGAGACGGTCGAGTTCAAGGAGCAGGCGTCGGATCCCCTGGTCGGCAAGAACATCGGCGGGTGCAGAATCATCTCCGTTCTGGGCGAGGGCGGCATGGGGGTCGTCTACAAGGCCGAGGACATCTCCCTCTCCAGGATCGTGGCCCTCAAGGTCCTCCCGTCGAGGGTGACGAGGAAGCCGGTGCTCGTGGAGCGGTTCAAGCGCGAGGCGAGGGCCGCGGCGCAGGTGGAGCATCCGAACATAGTCCAGGTCTACCGCGTGGGCCAGGAGGGCGACCTCCACTTCATCGTCATGCAGTTCATAAAGGGCGTGAACCTGTCCGACAAGGTGAAGGACGAGGGGAGGCTGGACGCCAAGACCGCCTCGAACATGATGTTCAACGTCGCGCAGGGCCTCTCGGTGGCCCACGAGCACGGGATCATACACAGGGACATAAAGCCCGACAACATAATGCTCACTGAGAAGAACGAGGTGAAGCTGGCCGATTTCGGCCTCGCCAGGGAAATCGAGAGCGACAGCGACATCTCCCAGACCGGCCAGGTGCTGGGCACGCCCTACTACATGTCTCCCGAGCAGTGCGACGGCAGGCCGGTGGACGCCAGGGCGGACATCTACTCGCTCGGAGCCACCTTCTATTATCTCGTCACCGGGGTGAAGCCTTTCACCGGCGACACGCCCTACCAGGTGCTCATGAAGCACATCTCCGAGCCGCTCATCACTCCGCGCGAGTTCGCCCCTGACCTGCCCGAGGAGGTCGAGGCAATCATCACGAAGATGATGGAGAAGGCCCCGGCCGACAGATACCCCTCCGACGCGGCCCTCATCGACGACCTGGGCAAGCTCCTCAAGAAGTGGGACCTGCTGGACGCGGACTACCAGCTTCCGGCGGAGAAGGCCAGATGGCCCTTCTGGGTGGCCGCCGCTGCGGTGGCCCTGGTGCTGCTCGCGGTAGCCGCGACGGGCCTGTTCTTCCTCAAGAAGAACGCGGAGGACAACTGGCAGAAGGAGGCGAAGACCGCGCTGGAGGCAGCGCGTGGCAAGGCCGCCGAGCTCGAGGAAAAGCACGACTTCGCGTCGGCCGCGGCCGTGTTCGACGCGTACATGCAGGAGTACGGCAACTCGGACTGGAAGGAAGAAGCCCAGAACGACAGGACGAGGAGCGAGCAGGACGGCAGGAAGTTCTTCGCAGCCGAGGCGGGCAGGCTTTCGGGCCACCTGGGCAGGCTGGAGACGTCCGAGGCGAAGGAATCGATCGCCCGGCTCAAGGGCTACAACGTGTCCGGCGGCATAGTGCAGGACTCCGCGGCGCAGATAAAGGACCTCGAGTCCGAGCTGGAGGCCGTGGAAAGGCTCGTCCCGCTGCTCGCCTCGGTCGAGGGCCTGCTCGAGTCGCCGGCCGAAGGCAAGTACGCGGCCGTCGAGAAGCCCCTGGCCGACCTGAGCCAGAGCCTGTTCAAGCGCGTCAGGACACTCGCTTCCGAGGCGTTCTCCAAGGCCTCGAAGATCAAGACCTTCGAGGCGGACCTGGCCAAGGCGAGGGTCTTCACGGCCGAGGCCAGGTTCGACGAGGCCTTCGTCCTTCTTTCCGGGAATGCGGGGGACGAGGTGTCGCAAATCGGGCGCAAGCGGAAGGAGGAGATCTCGAAGATTGAATCCCTCATCTCCATGGAGCAGAAGAAGCTCACCGAGGCGGAGAAGCGGTCGGCCGAGGCGGTGGAGCAGAAGCGGTTCATGGCCGCGGCTGCGCTCTTCGACGAGTTCAAGGACATAGGAGTGGAGAAGGTCCGCGCGAGGGCCGCGGCGGAGCAGAACAAGGTCCGCGACCAGATTGAGATGTTCCGGCTGGACTTCGAGAACGCCGCCTCCAAGGCGCGGAGGCAGATTGACGCCATGGACTTCGCAGGCGCGGAAAAGCAGCTCCTGGCGTTCCGGGAATCCGACGTGGAGGACGTCAACGCGAGGCTCGCAGCACTCGCGTCGGAGATAAACGGCAGGAGGAAGACGCCTCCGGGCTTCGCCTACGTCCCGGCCGACAAGGACCAGCCTGCGTTCTACATCCAGGTCTACGAGGTCACCAACAGGGAATACGCGGAGTTCCTCAAGGAGAACCCGGGCCACCAGGCGCTGCCCCAATGGACGGGGCGGGAGGCGCCGGCGGAGTTCGCGGACCATCCCGTGGCGAACGTCACGCGGACCGAGGCGCAGGCGTACGCCTCGTGGCTTTCGACCAAGAAGGGCGCGAGTTTCAGCCTCCCTGCGGAGAACGAGTGGATTAGGGCCGCGGGAGGCGGAGGCAAGAGGACCTTCCCGTTCGGGGAGGACGCGTCAATCCTCGAGAAGATCAACGTCTGCAAGGCGTCCACCGTCAACACCAGGGCCCTCACGCAGGACAAGAGCCCCTTCGGGGCCTGCCACATGGCCGGGAACGTGTCCGAATGGACTTCGACGACCGTGGAGGGGCGCATCGTCGTCAAGGGCGGCTCGTTCGCGGACCCGGACTTCGAGGGTGCCAGTACGGCGTTCCGCGTGCTCTGGAGCCCCTCCGCGGGCGGCAGGCTGCCCTTCGTCGGGTTCAGGCTCGCTGCCAAGGTGGAATGACCCGAGCCCAGGAGGATCCATGATTTCCAGCAGAATCGAAACAGCTGTCGAAACCGTGACCGTCTACCGCCGGGGCGCGAGGGTCGTCAGGTCCGCGGTCATCGAAGCGGGCCCCGAGGGATTCCCGGCGGAGATTTCCGTCCCCGGCCTCCCCCTCTGCATCGACGATTCCTCCGTGCGGGTGCGGTTCGAGGCCAGGGGCAAGGGCCCGGCTCCCGAAGCGAGGGAGGTCAGGATCGGCCTCGACGCGGCGCCAAAGGATTCTTCGCTTCCCCCCCCGCGCGACGAGGAAATCGAATCGGCCCGGCTCGCGAAGAGCCGCCTGGAGGCGGAAATCGAGAGAATCGAGCGGCTGATGGAAGCGCTCCAGGGCCTGTCCGTGGAGCCGCGGCCGGCTCCGAAGGCCGGCACCCCGCCCGGCCCGCTGCCGACGGAAGCGAGAATCACGCTGCTCGATTTCCGCAGGAAGCGCCTCGAGGCGGCTGATAGGGATCTGCGGAAGAAGAGCGAAGAGCTCGACGCGGCATCCAGGAAGCTCGAGGAGCTGGAATTCAGGAAGGAGACGTCCTCGACCGCCCTGGCCGCACGGGAACACGAGACGAGGAAATCCGTGGTCGTGCGGATTGCGGGTCTCAAGGGTCCGGCCGAAGCGGTGCTGAAAATCGAGTACCTCGTGCCTGGGGCCACGTGGGCGCCCTCCTACATCCTGAGGTTCGACAGGTTGTTTTCCAAAGCGGCGCTTTCCGTGCGCGCTTCGGTCTGCCAGAGGACCGGCGAGAACTGGAAGGCCGCGCGCCTGGCACTGTCCACTGCAGAGCCGTGCTCGTGGACCGAGCTCCCGAAGCTCCCCGCCCTCAAGATTGGAAGAGCCCAGCCCGAGAAGAGGCCTGCAGGATGGCGCGACCTCCCTGCAGGGCTTGAAGCGCTGTTCGCGGACTACGACGCAGCCAGGATCACGGTCCCGCCCTTGCCCGCGCCCGCCGTGCCTTCCGAGCTTTCCGCGCCGTCCCGCCCGCCACTGGGCAGGGCCGCCGCCGCCGAAGAGCCCGAGGAGGACGAGGACTCGTTCGAGGAAGAGGCCGAGTCGGAATGCCTGACTGGCGCCGAGCCCGCTGTCGAGTGCTGCTTCGAGGCGTCCGCGGCCATGATGGACGAACTTCCTCCGCAGAGCGTCGCGCCGCCCGAGGCGGCCCCCATGCGCCGGTCCATGCCCGCACCGTCGATGCTTTCCTCCATGCCGCCGCCCGCGGCGGCCGCAGGCGCCTCGATGTCGAAGAAGGGCTTCGCGCGCATGGAGAAGGAATACGCGGCCCCGCAGCCCCCGCCCCCGCAATACGCTGATCCGGGCGATCTGCTCGCCTTCGGCAACCTGAGGCTCCGCGGGCCGGACGAGCCCGGCCGCGGGAAGTTGAAAGCCCTGTCCCGCGGGGACGCGCTGCGCGACCTGCCGGGCGCGAGGGGCGTGGCGGGGCTCGAGGCTGCGGCGGACTGGATATCCCGCGCGGTCTCGGCGGCTCAATCGGCCGCCGACGCCGCCCTTCCGCCGGGCCTCGCGCGTCCGGCCTCGCCCGACGGGTTCGACTACGCCTTCGCGTGCGACTCGCCTGCGGACGTCCCGTCGGACGGCGCGTACCACACGGTGTCAGTGAGGGAAATCGAAGCGGTCTCGTCCATGACCTACGTCTCGGTGCCGAGGGAGAGCGCGGACGTCTTCAGATCCGCGGAAGTAATCAATCCCGCGGACGCGCCGCTCCTTCCGGGTCCGGCGGACGTGATTGCAGGCGGCGACTTCCTGATGACCGTGCCGATGGGCGTGGTGGGGCCGGGAGGCAGGCTTGAAATCGGCCTCGGCGTGGAGCAGGGCGTGAAGGTCGCGAGGAACACGTCGTTCTCCGAGCAGTCGGGCGGGCTTCTCGGCGGGAAGCTCGGCCTTCTCCACAGGATTGAAATCGAGGTCGCGAACAACCTCGCAGCCCCCGCGACGGTCGAAATCCGCGAGCGAATCCCGGTCCGCCGCGAGGGGGACAAGGAAGTGGAGGTCGAGGTTTCGGAATGCAAGCCGCCGTGGAAGGAGTTCAACCAGCGCGAGGTCCCGGTGCGGGGCGCGTACGGCTGGCGGGTCAGAATCGAGCCCGGCGGGAGGGAGAAGCTCCTTGCGGCCTACAACATAAGGATTTCCTCGAAGAAGGAGATCTCAGGCGGAAACAGGCGGGAGAACTGACATGAGCGCGAACGAATCCGGAACCGGCGGCGTCGCAGGGTTCGCAGCAGAGATCCGCGAAGTGACCGTCATGGAGGACAGGGCGAGGGTGGTCCGCCGCGGGGCCGCCTGCCTCGCTGCGGGCAGGACCGTTCTCCGCCTGGCCGGCGTCTCGCCGATCGCGGGGGACAAGACGCTCGCAGGCTCGGTGCTGTCCGGGCCCAAGGCCGAGAGGATCAGCAACCTTCGAATAGTACGATTCCTGAAGA
>JBFZBV010000410.1:0-4749 GCA_041308285.1 Planctomycetota bacterium
GGCGAAGGCGGGTTGGGGCGCTCTGTCACCAGGATCACGGCACTGAGTGCCGTGGCTACATCTGAATCTGCCGTCTCGCTGTGCGTGCGATATCCATCTCTCTTGTTGCGAGCGCCCGCCCGCCCGCGGGTGGGCGCTCGCGATGACAACATAACATATTGCCGGACAATATGATGCGAGATAGCAAAAAGCCCCGGCCCCGGAATTTCCGAGGCAGAGCGCACGGCATGTCTTTTTTCCCGGGCTTCCGCATCTCCAGTCGCGGGCCGGGGGCCGGGAGGTTCGCGCTCGACAAGGCGGAGTGGAATTCGCCATAATCCTCTGCACGCTTGAGGAAGAGGGGCGATTCGTTCGGAGCTTGGGGAATCTGGAGAAAGCGATGCGGAGGACGAGGAGGGAATTCCTTAAATCCGCGGCCGCGGGGGTGGGCGCGCTGCTGGGCGGCTGCATGAGCTTCGACATGCCAGGCGGAAACGGCGAGGTCCCGTGGAAGGACCTGAAGTTCGCCCACGTAGGCGGGCTTCTGATTTCGCCGTCCGGCGGAACCTGGCGGCGGAGGACTCTGGCAGGCTCCGTCGAATCCGCCATGAGGCTTGCCGATGCAATCAATTCCATCCCAGGGCTGGACTTCGCGATGTTCTCGGGCGACATGATTGCGAATTCCGGCCCCGGAGATGCGGAAGCCCTCCGGAAGTTCCTCCGCTCGCTGAAGCGGAGGTGGTTCGCTGTGCCCGGCCCTGCGGAAAGCGCCGCAGGCGGCGCGGTAGCCAAGGAGGATTTCCACGAGATTGTCCTGGAGGCGGGCGCCTCGGCCTGCGGGCCTTTCTGGTCCGCCGAGGTGGCGAGGAAAGCCTGGATTCTGGGGATTGACACCGGCCGCGGAGAGGGCGGATCGGGCTTCGTGGACGAGGATCAGATTGAGTTCCTGAGGGACCACATCGACTCGAATCCCGGCGATCTCGTCCTGGTGCTCTGCGGCCAGCCGCCGGTCGCGCCGGCAGGTCCTGCAGAGGGCGAGGAGCCCGAATGGCAGGAGGGCGTTTCCAACTCCGACGAGTTCAGGTTCGTCCTGGAGGCCGGGGAAAACGTGAAGATGGCGTTCTCCGGGCACCTCCCGGAAGGTTCAGTGCGGGCATCCTCGGGGATGCACATCGTCGTGACGCCTCCGTCCATTCCCGGGGCGGAGTCGTTCACCCTGGTGCGCATCAAGGGCCGGAGAGCGAGGGTTTCCGCAGTGGCGGTCTCAGGCTCAGGTTCGTGCGCCGAGACATCCACGCAGGACCTGGATCTGCGCTGAGGCGCGGCCCGGACCCGGCGGAGCGCGAGGTGCGGAAGAGTACGGATTCGGTCCCGGCTTGCCCGGACCACGGCGGGTTCCCGATGCGCATAGCAGTCGACGCGAGAATGGCCCACTGGACGGGCGTGGGCAGGTACATACGCGAGCTCTTCGCCGCGGTCTCGGCCGCGGACGCGGAGAACGAATACGTCCTTGCGGTCAATCCGGGGGACGACCGGAGCTGGATTCCGGCGGCGGGGAACTTCAAGTGCGCCGAGTTCAGCCGCACGGTCAAGCCCTACACGGTTTCGGAGCAGCGGCACCTCCGCCGCGAGATGGCCGCCCTGAAGCCGGACGTGGTCCACTTCCCGCAGTTCAACGTGCCGGCGTTCAGCCGCATGAAGTACGTCGTCACAATCCACGATTTGATATACGTGTTCTTCCGCGGGGACTGCCCGTCCGTCGTCGCGCACATCGCTGTGAAGGCGCTGATGAGGATTGCGGTGAAGAACGCGGCGAGAATCGTGTGCGTCTCGAACTGCACCCGGAACGACATAGCAAGGACTTTCGGGACAGACGAGGGCAGGATAACCGTCACGCATCTCGGGGCGAAGGCGGTTTCTCCGGATGCAATCACGCCGGAGAAGGTCGAAGCCGCCAAGGCCGCGGCGGGGGTCAGCGGCCCCTACATCTTCTACACGGGCAACCACTCGCCCCACAAGAATCTCGCGACGCTCGTGAAGGCGCTCGTCATGCTCAACAGGTCCGGCGCGGGCCTCAAGGCTGTCGTCACCGGCAGGGCGGACCGGCACACGCCGGCGCTTCTCCGCGAGATAGCCCGGGCCGGCGCGGAGAAGGACGTCGTACTCGCAGGCTTCGTCCCGGACGAGCACCTGTTCCCCCTGTACAAGGGAGCTGAAGCGCTGGTCTTCCCGTCTCTGTACGAGGGGTTCGGCCTGCCGCCGCTCGAGGCCTTCGCCTGCGGGACGCCGGTGGTCGCATCGAACACCTCGTCCCTGCCGGAGGTCCTCGGGGACGGGGCCGTGCTCCTCGACCCGCAGGACGACCGCGGATTCGCGGCAGCAGTGGCGAGAATCCGGTCGGATCGGGCGTTCCGCGAGGACTTGGTGTCCAGGGGCAGGAGAAGGCTATCACTCTACACGTGGGCGGAGACCGCGAAGAGGACAATCGGGGCTTTCAAGGCCGCGGCGTCCCGGTGACCGGCCGCTCCGGAGCCGGACAGGAACGAAGGGCGGTCTGCGGCTCGGGAACTTCGGCTACGCCTTCCGGACCTGCACGCGCTCCGGCGTCTTCTCCCCGGACGCCGGTGGTCCCGAGACCAGAGCTGTCACCGCGGGATCCCCGAAGTGCACCGGCAGGAACACGGTCCCCTTGGGCATCGACTCGGTGACCTTGACCGGGACCGAAACGTCCGCCCTTGCCGACTTGACTTTCACTACGGCCCCGTCGCCCGCGCCGAGGGCAGCGGCGTCTTGGGGCGAAATCCACAGGGCCGCGGAAGGCGAGACTTTCATGAGCCCTTCGCCCATGCGCGTCACCGTGCCGGAATGGTTCAGGAGGGCGCCGGTAATCAGCAGCAACGGCAGATCGGCAGCCGGCTCCTTCGGCTCGGGAATGGACAGCGGCGAGAAGGAAGGCTCCGCGCCGTCGGGGGCGGGTGGAATCCATCTGGTTCCGGACGACGCCGGCCCCATGGCCGGGGCAAGCGCAGGAGCCGCGAGGCAGATTTCCTCCGCAATCTCGGACGCCGACGCGTAGCCCTCGCCGAGCCCCATCAGGGAGCAGAGGTTGGACAGTATCCTCCAGTCCTCGCAGGCCCCCTCCAGGGGTTCGATGGCCTTCCGGAACCGGCCGATTCGCATTTCCGCGTTCGTGACGGTGCCGTCCTTCTCCGCGAAGGAGGCGCCAGGAAGGACGATGTGGGCCAGTTTCGCGGTTTCGGTCATGAACAGGTCCTGTACGACCAGGAATTCGACCTTCTCGAGAGCCTTCCGGACACGGCCCGAGTCCGGGAAATTGACGATCGGATTCTCGCCGACGATGTAAAGGGCTTTGAGCCTGCCCTGCTCGGCGGCTTCAATCATCCCGGCCATGTCGAGCCCTTTCGCTTCGGGCGGCGCGGTCCCCCATGCCCTGCGAATCGTCTCCAGGGCCTTGGCGTCGCCGGGCGCGGCTTGCCCCGGCAGGATGTCGGGGGCGGCTCCCATGTCCAGCACGCCCTGGATGTTGCACGTCTCGCCCGGCACCATGATTCCTATCCTGCCCGGCCCGGAGTTGCCGGTGAGCAGGGACAGTCCGGCCGCGGCGAGGTAGGTCTGGAGCCCTTTTATGTTCTCGAAGGAGTGCAGCGTGAAGACCAGGATTGCGGGGCTTTTCGCCGCGAAGTCCCTTGAGGCCGCTTCCAGCTCGACCGGATCGATTCCCGCGAGGGCCTTCACCTTCTGGGGCGTGAACGGCGCCGCTGATTCGGCGAAGGAGTCGAAGCCCGGGATCTTCCTCGCTTCCTGCGCAGCCGGGCAGATTCCGCTCTTCAGGATGAAGGCGGACATGCCGGCGAGCACCGCCGCCTCGGATCCCGGCGTGTTCCTAATCCACCTGGCGGCGTGACGCGTGAGCTTGGATCCGCGGGAGGCGATGCAGACGAGGTTCGTTCCGCGGGTCTTCTTCGCTTTAATCAGGAAGTTGCCGAGCACGGGGTTGGTCTCGGTGATGTTCGATCCGACTACCACGACAGTGGCGGCGTTCTTCAGGGCGGAGTAGTCCGGGGAGCCGCGGAGGGTCTTGAACACGGACATGGCGCCGTCGTAGGCGGAGCGGAATCCGAATCTCGCAATCGAGTCCACGTTGTTCGTCCCGAGGCCGGCTTTCATGAGTTTCGCGACGAGGTAGTTCTCCTCGTTGGTGAGCCTTGGGGACGCGACGGCTCCGATTGAGGCCGGCCCGTGCTTCTCCCTAATCTCCCTGAACTTCTCGGACACCTTGGTCAGGGCCGCGCCCCATGCGACGGACGCGAAGGAGGAGCCCGTGCGCTCCATGGGCGAAGCGAGCCTCTTGGGGCTGTTGACGTACTCGTAACCGAACCTGCCCTTGGGGCAGAGGTTCCCTTCGTTGACGCCGAATCCGATGTCGCTCGTGATTCTGAAGACCTTGCTCTTGGCGGACTCGACGTTGATGGAGCAGCCGGTGGAGCAGTGCGGGCAGGTAGACGGGTGCCTTTCGAGCAGCCAGGCCCTGGCCTTGTATTTGAAGAGCTTGCTCGTGAGGGCTCCCACGGGGCACACGGCGATGCACTGGCCGCAGAACTCGCAGTCGAGGGGCTTGCCGAAGGGCGGGGCGATTTCGGTCTCGAACCCGCGCCAGACCAGCCCGATGGCCCCGACTCCCTGCACCTCGCCGCAGATGCGCACGCACTTGCCGCAGAGGATGCACCTGTTCAGGTTGCGCTCGACCAG
>JBFZBV010000411.1:0-2672 GCA_041308285.1 Planctomycetota bacterium
TTCGGAACCGTGTCCGCCCTGATGGCGATGGTGCACCTCTGCTGCAGCGGCATCGTGCTTGAGTAAGGGAACATCATCAATTCAATGGAGATGAACGATCTTTCCTTCCGCCCCCCGCCGCTTTCCGGAGCCGCGTCGCCGGAATAATAATGCGAAAGCGGCGTGCCCGGGTCCACCGGATGATGTCCCCCTCTCTTTCCTCTTCAGAATCGACAGACTCCGTTCCCGACTGGACGCCTGGAAAGGGCGCGCTGGTTTCGCCAGGAAACGCGACGCGGCGAAGGAAGCGGCAGGGGGGCGCCCCTCCGACGCTTTCTGGTGGGCGTCGCCCCGCCGGAGGCAGTTCAGGCCCGGCGGGAATGGTCAGAAGAACCAGATCCTCTCATTCATGGCTTAACTCTCAACTGGTGTGTTCTGAACCGCCGTTATTCTGTTATTCCGGGGACATCAAACTTTCCTCCCCTACTTCCCGCAGCCCATCATTTCCCTGAGGTCCTCGATTCTCCTGGCGATTTCGTTCGCTGCAAGCGGGTCCTTCTCCGCCTTGAGCGCCTTCTCGAGGACCGCCACGGCCTCGCCGTAATACTTCGCCGAATCCCCTCCCGCCCTGTCCCCGCAGATCTCGAGGTGGTAGGCCATGAACTGGGCTATCTTCGTGTTGCGCGGGAAGATTGAGAGCGCCTTCCTGAACGCGTCCAGAGCCGCGTCGTAGCGGTCCAGCAGCACGAGCTTGGACGTGACGTCCTGGTATTTCTCCGTGTCGAACGAGTCGTATTCCAGTGCGGCGTTGAGCAGCTCCACCGCGTCCTCGGGCCTGCCGCCGTGCGAGATGAGCGTGTCGGCGACCCCGATCATCTCCCTTGCCTTCTTCGAGTCGGATCCGAGCAGCATGATCCGGGCGATTTCAGGGGACCACTTGGACGGCGTGGAGATGCTCCTGAGCAGATCCCTGGACTTCGCGTGCCAGGGCCTTTCGGGTATTTGTTTCATGAGCAGCTCGGCGGCCTCTTCGCCCCGCCCGAGGACGTTCAAGGCGAGGGCCATGCTGTAGTGGAAGTCCTGGTGCACGGCCTCCCCGCCAGGCCTCTTCTCGATCTCCTGCAGGGCGGCGAGGGCCTCCTCGAACCTGCGGGTCTCGAGCATGCACACGGCTTTCCAGTAGAGCGCGTCGCTCCTGTCCGGCGCAGCGGCGAGGACCTTCTCGAAGCAGCCGACGGCGTCCTTCCAGTCCTTGAGCGAGGTCCTGGCCCTGCCGAGCATGAACTGGGCCGCCGTGTTTGACGGATCCGTCTCCGCGGCGGACTCGAAAGCCTCTTCCGCCTCGTGCAGGTTCGAGGTTTCCATGGCGATGAGGCCCCGGAGGAAATCGCTCGACGCGGACACCTGCCCCCGCCCGGCGGCGGAGGCCTCGGCGGCGAGGAACGACAGGAAGCGCCTCGCCAGCGCCTCGCGGTCCGTGGAGAGGGCGTGCGACCCGGCCTTGAGCAGGACCCGCGCCCTCTCCGCGGGGCCGAGGCCCGTGGTGAACACCGAGAAAGGCGGCTTCATCTTCCCGAGGAGCAGCTCGTGCATCTTCGACATCCTGCCGCGGACGTGCATCGTGCGGGGCGCGTTGAACTCTATGAACGAGTTGTCGTCCGTGTTGAACGGCACCTCCTCCTCGGCGATGAACTCGGCCAGGCCCGATCCGTCGATTAGGAGGTGGGTCAGGAGATCGGCCGCCGACCCGATGCTGTTGCGCCTCAGGTCCTCCGCCGGGCCGGGCATGGAGAAGACGGCCTCGGCCTTCTCCAGCGGGACGGTCAGCTCGCCGTCCCTGCGCCCGAGCACGAGCAGGTCGGCCCTGTACGCGGTGTTGAAGACCACGACCGACCCGAAGACCGAGGAGAACGTCTTGAGGAGGCACCGCACGTTGGTGGCGTCCATGCCGTAGAGCTGGACCCACTGGCCGAATACGCCGCCCGGGTTGAGCCTGCGGCATGCAATCTCGAAGAAGTCCCTGGTGAAGAGCTTGGACGCTCCGGATATCCACGGGTTGCTCGGCTCGGAGATTATGACGTCGTAGGTGTCGGAGGACGCCAGAAGATGGTTCCTGCCGTCGTCCTCGATTATCTCGAGCTTCCCCTCGCGCACCAGCTTCCGAGTGTCGTAGTTCACGTGGCTGAAGAACCTGCCGGCCTCCACGATGGCGGGCTCGAGCTCCACGCACCACGTCTTGATCCCGGGGTACAGGGATGCGACCCCCGCTGTGACCCCCGTGCCGTATCCCACCACGAGGACCCTGGACGGCCGGTCGGCGAACAGGATTGGTATGTGGCCCGACAGGCACTGCGTGTCCATGTCGCCCACCGACGACCCGTCGACCTTGCCGTTGACGGCGACCGCGTACTGCGTGGGGAACTTCGAGACCGTGATTGTCGTGGTGATCCCCTCCTCGTGCAGGACGACCTTCCTGCGCGGTTCGGAGGCGAACTTCATGAACTCCGCGAAGTTCCTGCAGCTCGCGTACAGGTCGGCGTTCTTGAACACGCCCGTCGAAAGCACGTACGGGCTCGGGGAGGGGACCGCGAAAACGGCAATCAGCGCGGCTGCGACGGCGGCCCCGGCCGCGGCGTGGCGCGGCGCCCCGCCGCCCCGGCGGACCATCAGGGCCAGGCCCGCGGCAGCGCCGA
>JBFZBV010000412.1:0-8126 GCA_041308285.1 Planctomycetota bacterium
TCTTTTCAATTCCTACAATAATATTTTTACGAAGTGACTAAGTGAGAGCGGGCGAAAAAAGGCGCTCCTGCCCCCGACGGCGGCGCCGGGCGATGATCAGACTTGCCCTGTGTCAGCGGAAACGGATCAAGCAGGGCTGCGCGGAAACCTCAAGCGGCGCACGGGCGGCGCAGCCCAGGGTCCGCCGGGTCAAGAGGCCGCCGGCACAGGCCGGCAGCGGGTCACTAGCCCGGCTTTTTCATGTCTTCAATGGCCTTGACGGCGTCGCGCATTTCCTGAAGGTTCTTCTCGTCCTCGAAGTTCGCCCCTTCGCCGGCCCCGATGCCGTAGATTTTCCAGGTCCCGTCCTCTTTCCTGAGCTTGAACGGCTCCTCCTTCTCGCGTTCCTCGCCGCTCTTGCTCTTCTCCTTGCTCTTGACGGTAACCGTGGCCTTGTCGCCTTCAATCTTCTCGTCCTTGACCTCGAAGCTGACGATGTTCGGCCCGTCCTTTTCGCCTTCCTCGACTTTCATGAGGAGATCGAAGAATTCCTGGGTCTTCTTGGTGAGGAGGGGTTTGGCCGACTCCCACTTCTTGCCGCCCTCGGCGAAGGACTTGCAGAAAGCTTCCGCGGTTTCCTTGGGCGTCAAGGCCTTGGGAGCGGCTTTTTCTGAGCCCTCGCCAGCCGGCTTTTCAGCGCTTTTCGCGCAACCGCCCGTCAGGGCGAACGAAACGACCGCGATCGCAAGCATGACCAATCCAATCCTCTTCATCGCTCCTCCTTGTCCTCTCTGCGACAACTTTAATCCCTGCCATGGAATGCGCGTGCTAATCTACACCGGACGTCGCGGATTGCAAGGGGGAAATCGAGCGCCGGCGTCCTTCCGCGCGCGTAGCCTGGACGGACGTCCTAAAATTCCGCCTTGCCTTCGCGAAGTCCGCCGGGGGGTGCAAGGGCTAGTTCAGACCAAGGGCCCTCTTCATCATTTGGTATATGTGGGTGTTGTCGACGAGCCTCGTGCCCTTGTTCCAGGCGCCCTCGTACTCCGCGAACAAATCGGCGTGCACGCCCCTGGCGTAGAGCATCACCGGCTCGTTCGTATGGCTCGTGCAGCCGTAGTAGACCTCGCCGTCCGGATACGACGAGCCGGCCTGCTGGGGCAGGTCGCCCTTCCCGAGCCACTTCGAGGGGTTGAACCTCATGTAGCTGTTGGCGTGGTCCGCCGTCAGGATTACCAGAGTGTTGCTCCAGTCGAGGCTGTTGGAGCTCGAATTGACGTACTCCACGACCTTCTTCGCCGCGAGCTCGAAGTTGTACATCGCGCCGATCATCCGGGAGTAGTCGTTGGCGTGGTTGGCCCAGTCTATGTCGCCTCCCTCAATCATGAGGAAGAAGCCGTTCGTCCCCCCGCGGGACTCGAGCACCTCGAGCGCGGCCTCGGCGGCGGCGGCCAGCGTGGGGTTCTCGGTGGTGGTCCAGGCGAACGAGGGCGATCCGGGCGTGTCGGACGGCACGGGGTGTTCCCAGTAGCCGCCGGATCCTCCGAACAGCCCGAAGAGCTTTTTCCCGGCCGAGATTGCGGCCGTCGCGGCTGCCGCAATCGTCGTGTCGCCTGAGACGCCCGTGGCCCTCTCCACGAAGTGGAACGCGTCGTACGGCGAGGCCGATCCGGCCTGGAGGCCCGCATAATCGGCCGCGGAGACGTATCCTGTCGAGGACCCGCCGAAGCCGGGCCAGCCCGAGGCTATGACCACGTCCGGCTGCACGGTCTGGATTATTTCCTCCGATATGCAGGCGCCCGTGTAGCCGGTGTTCTTCCTGTCTTCGGAGTAGTTGTTCCTGTTGACGTTGTGGCTCACGAAGGCCGCGGGCGTGGCGTGCGAGAACTGGACCGTGCTCACGACGCCGATTGCCATGCTCTTCCGGGCCCTTGCAGCCTCGGCGATGGTCGTGCCGTTTCCCGCGGGCGGGTCGCCGGGGGCCCAGGCGATGTTCCCGTCGTCGGTCTTGAACCCGCAGGAAATCGCCGTGGCCGCGGAGGCGGAATCAGTGGCCGGGACGGCGGGCGATCCGCCGCCGTACTTGTCGAGCGGGGTGAGGAAATACGCGTCCGAGGGCGGGGTCCAGTCGGCGTCGTAGGTCCAGTCGCCGCCCACGAGGGCGTTGTACCCGATTTCCGGGTCCATCGTGGCCGAGGCGTACTGCGGCCCGCCCGATGCGTAGGCATGGCGGTCGTAGCACGTGATGTCCCAGGTCGTGCACACGGTCTGGTACGGGAAGGAGTGCCACGCCATGTTCCTGTCGAAGTTGTAGAGGTAGCGGCTCGCGGCGATTTCGCAGGCCAGGTGCATTCCGTCGCCGATGAGGAGAATCACGTACTTCGCCTGTCCTGCGGGGGAAAGCACGTCGGCGACCGTGACGGTCACCGTGTCCGCGCCGGACGCGCCCTTGTCGTCGATGACGGTCAGCTGGAACACGAGCACGGCCCCGCCGGGGCCCACTGCGGGCGCGGTGAACGCAGGGTCGGCCGCCGTGTTGCTGCTGAGAACGACCTCCTCGCCCAGAATCTGCGTCCACAGGTGGACCGCAACGGTCCCGTCCGGGTCAAAGGATCCGCTTCCGGCCAGCGTCACGGCGGATCCCTCTCCGACGGACTGGTCTGATCCCGCGTCCGCGACCGGGGCCGCGTTGGGGGCCGTCTGGTAGTACTGGTTCGTGACGTCCTCCCCGCCGCATCCCGCGGACGCGAAGGCTGCGGCAGCGGCCAGGGCAATCGCCAGGGCCCGGGGAGCGGAGAAGCGGCGCACGGCATCAATCGTCTTCATGCACTGGACCTCCACGCGTTCGGAAGAAGCGATTCTAACGTATTTCGCGCCCCCTCACCCTCCCTTCTCCCCCTCGACGGGTGAGAGGGTCCGAATCGGCAATCCGATCCGCGCGGGCGCGGCTGACGGGGCTTATTTCGCCTTTTCGGCCCTGAAAGACTCGAAGGCCCCCAGCGCCTCTTCGACCGCCAGCCTGAAAGGCTCGTACTCGGCCGCCGGGAACTCGCCGGGCTCTTTGCTGAAGCTGAACCGCAGGGAGGGGCGTCCTTCGTGCATGTCCCATGCGGTTTGCCACGTGGTGCCCGCGTTTCCTCCCCGCGAGGCGGAAGGGGCGGGCAGTATCGCGCGGAAGCCGCCGGGGACCTCCACATCGACGACGCTGGCGAAGCGCATCGGGACGGAGATTCTGAACGGGGAGACGCGATCCTTCACGAATGCGGGGGCGAGGTAGGAGCGTTCCCAGATGCACGGTGTCAATCCCGAGAGCATTCCTCCGGCCTCGCGCACCCGCCCGCGCATCGAATAGGCCAGTTTCAGCACGACAGGGCGGTCGTTCCGGTCGATTTCCTCCACGTCGAGCCGGCTCAGCTGCACGCCGGCGTCGACCAGGGTCATCTCGCCCTGCACCGCAGGGAGCCATTTGACGGGTTCCATGTTCTTGAGCCAGCAGCGCATGTACGACGCGTACGCGCCCCGAAGGACCAGTTCCTCCTCCACGGACAGGCCGTCGGCTCCCTCGCGGCGCACCAGCCTCCTGGACGCGACGCCGTCCTCCCCGCCTGCGCAGCCGGGAATGCGCTGGATCCTCGGCATCCTGGGATCGAGGACCAGGGCGTTCCTGCCGTTGAGCTGCGTGGGCGTCGTCGCCATGGGATTCCCCTCCTTGTCCGTGCAGTCGACGAAATGCCCTCCCAGGAGGCCGGGGACGTAGACTATGAGGTGGTTGAACTGGTCCAGGTCCGGAATCTCGACGGCGACGGGATTCCCGGTGTTCACGAGCGCCAGATGGGACTGCACCCCGGCCTCGCGCAGGAGGAGGTGGAGCAGCAGCGCGTGGTCCTTGCAGTCCCCGTATTTCCTGTCGAGTATGTCGTCCGCGTCGGCCGGGACGAAGGATCTGCGTCCGAACCCTATCGCCTTGTAGGACAGGAGCTGCTGCACGAAGGCGGCAAGCGCGGCGAACTTGTCCGGGGCGCTTTCCATGCCGCTCGTCTGCCCGGCCGCAAGGGCCGAAACCCTGGGTTCCGGGCCCAGGACCGGCGCGAGATCCGCGATGTATCTCTCGGTCTCCGACTTCCACGTAGGCGTCCCGTCGCCGACGCTGACCGCCGGGAGGAACGTCTCAATCTCAGCCTGCATGGGTTCCTGGACGTACACCGGGGGGCTGTCGGCCATCCAGGCCCTGCCCGATTCGAAATCGCGCACTGCAACGCCGCGGCTTGCGCATGCGCGCAAGTCCCGCACGTCGCCGGTCACGTACAGGGCCGACCGCCGGACCGGCACGGTCGAGGCGAAGATGCGCCTGCAGAACCAGAACCGGTCGAGGCCGCTCAGGATCCTGCGCGTCACTGCCACTTCGACGAGACTCCCTTTCCCGAGACCGGGCACAGGAATCTCGAGCACTTTCCTATGAGACGCGACGCCGTCGGACAGGTCGTCTATCACGTACGCGTCGTCCACGCTGCCCTCGGCCGCCAGGCCGCCTTTCTCGTCCAGCACCCTCAGGCGGTTGATGAAAATCGACTCGACCGCCGGGTCGAACGGGAACCGGAGCGTGCCGAACTCCGCGGCGCCCTTGGAATCCCTGATTCGGGCCGACATGTATTCCGTGATGCGCAAATCCCGCCCCTTTGAGTAGCACACCGCAGTGACGCGGTGCAGGTACACCAGGCTGTACCCTTCTTCGCCGGGCGATACTTCCTGCGAAGGAGGCGGGATTAGTTCCGGCGGCACAGGCACCTCGGGGATGGGGGTCTTTATGGAAGTGTTCGATCCCTGTCCGAGCATCGAGGAAGCCTGGTCGAGGTAGGACCGCGCCTCGGCGTAGGTCGGGTTCTCCTTGAGGGCCGCCTCGAATGAGGCCTTGGCCTCGCGGTACAAGCCGAGGCCGTATTCAGCCCTGCCTTTGAGGAACCGGGAGTAGGCGGTGTCTTTCCCGATCGCTATCAGGGCTGCGCAGCGGTCGAGGGCTTCCCTGAACATGCCGGCGTCGAGGCACGCTTCTGCAAGGGCCAGGACCAGGTCGGCGTTGAGAGGCCGGTCCTTCAGGAGTATTCCGAGCATTTCCGCCGCTGCTTCGGGCTTTCCGGCGGCGCGGAGGATGCGCGATTTGTCTATGCGCACGTCCATGGAGTCGTAGCGCCGCAGGTAGTCGTCGGCGGCCGCGAGGGCCTCGTCGTATTTTTCGAGAGAGCAGAGGATGTCGGTGAATGAGACGAAGTTCCCGTCGTCCCTGTAGTCGCGGCTGAAGAGGCTCCTGTAGGTCGCCAGGGCCTCTTCGCTCCTTCCGGTGCCCTCCTGCGCGCGGGCGAGGTATGCCTGGATTTCGGGGTTGTCGGGGAAGCGGCGCATGCCTTCGGAAAGCAGCGAGTACCCCTCCTCGTGCATTTCGAGGCCGAGGAGCGTGTTCGCCAGGTTCTTGAGGATTACGGGATCGGGGTTGTACCTGTACGCCTTGCGCAGGTACTCGACGCTGGCCGACGCATGCTTCTGCTTCTGGAGGTAGATGGCCATGTCGTTGTACATGATGCCGTGGGAGTCCCTGACGCCTTCGGGCAGGGCGGCGGGCCCGGGCTCGGGCAAGCCGTACTCCGCGCCGGCGAAACTCACCCTGTCGAGGACATTGCTCAGCACCCTGTCCGAAGTCGTCCCGTCGTCCTCCCGCCACGCGGCGAGGAGGAACGCCGCTTTGTTCCCCTTGAGCACCTGGAGCCTGTAGCGGAACCGGGCGCCTTCCAGGGTCCTCTCGAACCAGAAATCCCTGCCCTCGAGCGATCGGACCGCGGTGGGAGAAGGCTGGGACAGGGCGCTGTCCGAGGCGGATATGTCCATCCGTTCGAGCAGCGCGGCGGTAAGGTTGTCCATGTCGGGATTGAGTCCTGCGATCCACACCGGAATGACGACGAAATAATAGGAATCGTCCCTCGTCGCGGCGGTCTCTGCGCCGGGAACGTCCTTCGTCCCGGATTTCCAGATTGACCAGGGCATGCCCGACAGGTTCACGGAATAGCCGAACGGCTTGGACTGGAACTTGCCGTAAGGGCCGCTTCCCATGTCCTCGAGAGCCTCTTTGAAGTCCTTCGGGAACAGCCTGTGCAGCTCTCCCGGCAGGGCGCCGGCGAAGCAGCACGAGAACAGGCTTATCGCCATCGCGGCGACGGCGAATCCTTTCCCGCGGCCGTAGCGGATTCCGGAGAACATGAGCACGGCGACCGAAATGGCCGACAGGATTCCGCCGGCGAAAAAGACGACGAGGCATGCGAGTCCGCCGAGAATCCGGACGCCCTTCAATGCGATGGAGGCGTCGTCGTCCGGCAGAAGCAGGAGGAACACCGCAAGGGCCCAGGCTCCCATGACGATTGTCAGGCTCACTATGCCGAGCCAGTACACGCTGCCCTCGGGCCGGACCCTTCTTCCGCGGCGCGAATCGGGACGGCCGCGCCCGGCCTGGCCGGCCGGTGCGGAATCGACCGGGACCATGCTCGCCGCGTTGCATGCGGGGCACGGCTGTAGACACGGATCGGACGTGCGCGGCATCGAGACTTCGGCCCCGCAGCCGGCGCAGCGGTAGTTGATGCTTTGCGGGGATTCGGGAAGGCGGTTTTCACCCTCCATGCTCAGCCCCATTCAACGCCGCGATGACGGGATACGGACCAATCATACCAGCGAATCGGATTCCGGACAACGGCGTCGCCGCCGGGGCAGCGATGAAGAGTCGCGCGCGGAATCGTCCGTGGTGTCGTCGGGAGCGGGATTTTGGTGGCTCATGGATGACTTACAAGATGGAGTGACCGTACTTCCCCTCGCTCATCCGAGCTTCTCCGGCGCCCTCTCGTTCCATGCAAGTCGTGTACGTGTACGAAAACGTGGACGGGAACGAATACGCGGCACGAAAGCACGAGTACGGGATTGCAGGTCCCGCGGTGAAAACGACGGACGATACATCCAGGAGAATCAGGTCGCCCGCCGCCCGAAGAATCCGGACTCTTCACCCATAACCCGGACGAGCCCGCCCTCTTTGGTTCCGGCTCGTCCGGGTTATGCTGAAACATACTCGGCTCCGCCGGGACCATCGACACTGAAAACGCCATGGAAACTAATCGGCTGCAGGAAACGTTTCTTGGAGGGGGGAAAAGCGGCAATCCATCGGCCCAGAGCGGGATTGGAGCGACTGGATTATGCCCGGACGGACTTCCTCGAGAATCTGGATTGCGGCCTTGATGTTCGCCTGCGGAGCGGGCATCGGTTTCGCCGGCGGGTGGCGCCTGTTCGCAATCCCTTCGGACAGCAAGGATTGCGCGGCGGGCTCTCCGGCCGGGGCGGTGGAATCAACTCAAGGCCTGGAGCGCGCATCCGCCCCCGCGGGCTCCTCGCAGAAGGCCGGTGCGGACGCAGTCGCGGCGGGGGGCCCTTCCGCGACAGCCGATTCGTCGTCCCCTTCGACCCAGGGAGGGTCGCCTTCGGCCGAGCCACCGCCAGGCTCGTTCCCGCGCATATGCCTGGAACTCGAGAATCCGCTGGTGCGAGCCATTTCCGACAATGATCTCGCGGCCGTGAAATCGCTGGTGGAGCAGGGGCTCAGGCTGGAATTCATGCCTATACTCGAAAGCAAGTCGCCCCTGAACATTGCAATCGACGGTCACCGGACGGAGATTGCCCTCTACCTCATCCAAGCGGGATCACCGGTCGACAAGGCGTCCGAATACGGATTCCTGCCGTTGATTGCCGCGGCTTACCAGGGGCTTGCCGACGTAGTGGAAGCCCTGCTCGCGAAGAAGGCTGACGTCCGCAAGACTGCCGAAGGATGGTCGGCGCTGGCATTCGCGGTTGCCCGGAATCACGGGGGCATCGCCGACATGCTGCGCCGCGCAGGGGCCGGTCTCACGCCGGAGATGCAGGCGAAATGCCTGCTCCTCCAGGCATGCGAAACCGGGGACCTGACGCTCGCCCGGAACAGCCTGGAGGAGGGAGCCTCGGCCCAGGCTGCCGATTTCTGGGGGACTTCCGCGCTCTGCATCGCCGTCATCAATCACAACCCGGCCGTCGTACGCCTCCTGCTCGATTCCGGAGCGCAGGCCAAGGCGCCGGAAGGGGAATATCAG
>JBFZBV010000413.1:0-2909 GCA_041308285.1 Planctomycetota bacterium
TTCCCTCTCTTCCCCCTTCAAGACCGACGTTCTCAGATCGCAACCGAACGCCAGGCAAGGGCGCGCTGGTTTCGCGAAGAAAACGCGACGCGGCGAAGGAAGCGGCAGGGGGGCGCCCCTCCGACGCTTTCTGGTGGGCGTCGCCCCGCCGGAGGCAGCTTCAGGCCCGGCGGGAATGGTCAGAAGAACCCTTTCCAGCCTTGCGGGAATAAGCGCCCTCGCGTTCATGCCCTGTGGACGGATATCGCGCCGTGGGGGCAGGCGACGACGCATTGCGCGCATCCGTTGCACTTGCCGGCATCGATTTGCGCGACGTCGGACAATGTAACGGCTCCGGCAGGGCAAGCTTCGACGCAGGCCCCGCATGAGGCGCACAGCTGATTGTCGATGACCGCAACGAGCGAAGCGCCTGGGCCGTTTTCGAGCCCGGTGATGCGCGTCCTTATCGCCTCCAGCTTCGCGGCCAGCTCCCAAGCCTGGCTCCGGAGATCGTCCATTTCCCGGGACTCTCCTGCCGGCACAGCCGGGGCCGGAGAAGCACCCTTACCGCCGGAAGCCATGGGCAATCCCATGCCAGCGCCCCGTCCTCTTCCGCGGCCGCCTGCTCCAAGACCCTTGCCTGCGCCCCGCCCTCTTCCCCCCCGGGGTCCGGTCCCGTCTCCTCTCGGCATTGCTACCTCCACATTCCCGTCGACCCGAGCGTGTACATATGCCCTTGCTCCCGGCTCGCTCAATCTATACGTTCGCCGCCCTCGAATGAAGCTCAGAGCGGTCTCAATCGGGCGGCGAGATGTTTTTCGAGCCTCCAGCTCCGTTCCCGGGGGCCGCCTCCAGGGCGATTCGGACGGGGCAGGCGAGCGAGGCTGATACCGGGCAGTACTTCTCCATTTTCTCGCGGATTCGAAGTTCCGCCACTTTTCCGGCGGTTTCCGCATCGGGGACCGTAATCGAGATTGAGACGTCCACGCGGGTGAAGCGCAGGCCCTGCGGCGTCTTCTCCATGGTCCCGCGAGTGCCGCAAGCGTAAGAGTCGAAGAGAAGATTGAACCTCTGTGCGAAGTAGAGGAACGTGCTCAAAAGGCAGCTCCCGACAGAGGCCACGAGAAGCTCCTCGGGCGACCAGAGCCCCTGTGGCCCGCCGAAAGCGGGAGGCGTCGCCACGGCGAGCGCCGGATTGCTCCGCGACTTCACACTGCACTCCATGCCATGCTGCCAGATTACCTCCGACTCGAAGACATGCATATGGAAGCTCCAACAAGGGTTTGCAGACGAACCGGCTCCCGCCGCCGGCTATGTCGACCCGCTTCACGCTGCGACCGGAACCGGGGATTCCCGCGTCCATGGATCTGCGTTTCGTCTAACGCTTGCCGCCCGGTTTCCTGCCGCGCATGTTCTTCCCGCGGGAACGGCAGAGCTCGAGTTCCTTCGGGCCGAGCTCCGGGTAGTGACGGCGCAGAAGCGCGAGAAGGTTCTTTATCAATTCCGATTGCGCCAGGTGGTAGCACCGCCTCGTTCCGACCTTGTGGCACACGACGAACCCGGTCTCCTTGAGCGCGGCAAGGTGCTGGGAGACGTTGGGCTGCCTTACGTCAAGGAGTTCGTGGAGCTCGTTCACGCACTTCTCGCCATGCGCGAGCGCCGCGAGGATTAGAAGCCTCGTGGGGTGGGCCATGACTTTGAGGAACTCGGCGTGCAGGTTCATCTTTTCGAGGTCGTTCATGCGGGTCGCCCATGACCAGGACGGGCCGGAACCAAAGAAGCTGGCCTCGTCCGGGTCATAACGCGCGCTGCGCGCGTGAAATCGGAATATCTTTCATATTTCTGCAGGGATATTTCCTCTAAGTGATTATAGCCCCGGCATCCGCCCGGCCTATGAAATTCCGGCCTGGTCGAGGATGTCGGGAATGACGTCGTCCCAGCCAAGGGCCATGATGTGGATGCCCTGGCAGCAGTCGCGCACATCCCTGACAATGCCTGCCGCGATTTCGGCGGCCTTCTTCTTCCGGTCCTTCTGGGGGGTTTTTTTCATCGCCTCGATGAGGTTGTCCGGAACCATGACGCCGGCGACGTTCTCGTTCATGAACTTCGCCATGCCCGCCGACTTCAACACAACGAGCCCCGCCATGACCGGGACTCCGAAGCCCGACACCCGGTCCATGAAATTCCTGAACTTGCCGGCCGAGAAGACGGCCTGCGTCTGGAAGAAGCGCGCGCCCGCGTCTATCTTCTTCTTCATCTTCATGATTTGCAGCTCTATCGGGTCGAACTCCGGCGTCGCGACGGCGCCCGCGAAAAGGTCAGGCGTGCCGTCGAGTTCGTGGCCGGCGAGGTCATGCCCGCCGTTCAGGGCGGAGACCGCCTTGAGCAGCTGGACCGAATCGAGGTCGAAGACAGGCTTCGTCTCCTTGTGGTCGCCGAGGACGATATGGTCGCCGGTGAGGCAGAGGACGTTTTCCACGCCGAGCACGGCGCCGCTGAGGAGTTCGCTCTGGAGTGAGATGCGGTTGCGGTCCCGGCAAGTCACCTGCAGGACAGGCTCCACGCCCTTTTCCCTGAGGAGGCGGCAGACGGCCAGAGACCCCACGCGCATTACCGCGCTCTGGAGGTCCGTCACGTTCACGGCCGTCACACGGTCCTTGACCGCCAGCGCGGCCTCTATCTCGTGCCCCACGTTGGTGCCCTTGGGCGGGCCAATCTCGCTCGTAATCGGGAACTTGCCGCCGGTTATGGCTTCCTTGAATCTGCTCATGAACAGCTCCATCAAAAATCAATGACTACAGCCGTCGTCCGGCATGTGCTAGGCATCTTCCTGAGACACCGTGCTGTCTCCGGCCAGCGAATGGAACGTCGCCTTCGCGGGCGCGACGTCCAGCGACCGGAGTCTGCTCCACTTCGCGTTGTTCTTCGGC
>JBFZBV010000414.1:0-2579 GCA_041308285.1 Planctomycetota bacterium
GACAAGCTCGACGGCTGGGCGGATGACCTCAAGCTCGGATTAGAGCGCGAAATCAAGGAACTCGATCGCCAGATCAAAGAGGCCCGGCGCGCAGCAACGACTGCCCTGACCTTGGAAGAGAAGCTCACGGGCCAGAAGCAAGTCAAGGCGCTGGAGACACAACGAAATGCGAAGCGTCGGACGCTCTTCGACGCCCAGGACGAGGTGGATCGGCAAAGGGATAGCTTGATTGCCGACATCGAGGGTAGACTGCAGCAGCGAACCACCCTGACGGGGCTGTTCTCCGTTCGATGGGGGCTACGATGACTCTAAAGCTTCCCGCGAACCTGAAGGACCTTCGCGCGCTGGTACGACATGGCGAGGGCCTGACCGTGGAGTTCAAGCGCTCTACCGGTGAGTTGAAAGAAGCCCTGCAGACTGTCTGCGCCTTCCTGAACGGCTCGGGAGGCACGGTGCTCTTCGGGATTCGGTCGGACGGGACAGCCGAAGGGCAAGACGTCACTGACCACACCCTCCGGGACATCGCCCACGCCACGGAGCGATTCGAGCCGTCCGTCAATCTGTCTATTCAGCGCATCAAGACCAGGGAGAGCCACGAGGTCATCGCCGTTATGGGCAAGAGCGGCCGAGACGTACGGCCCGTCACATATGAAGGCCGAGCGTATGAGCGCGTGGGCAGCACGACGCGGCGGATGCCGCAGGCCAAGTACGAGAAGGCGCTTTTGGATCGTGCGCACGGAACGCGCCGCTGGGAGAACGAACCGGCTGAGCATCTGTCACTCAAAGATATAGACCGCACTGAAGTCTTCCGCATTGTCGAGGCCGCTCGCGCCAAGGGACATCTCGTCGGGGCGGTTGGCAGCCGTCTCTCCGGCGTTCTGGAACGTTTGAGCGTCCGCAGGGACGAGCAGAATCTCCAGGCGGCCGTGGTCCTCTTCGGCAAGACATTCATGCCTGATTACCCGCAGTGCGAGCTGCGCATGGCGCGTTTCCGCGGTCTGGACAAGACCGAGTTCCTCGACCAGCGCGCGGTGCGGGGCCCGGCGTTCCGGCTTCTGGAGGAGGCCGAGCTTTTCTGCCAGCGGCACTTCCCGCTTCCCGGCAAGGTGGTCCCCGGTGGGCTGCAACGGGTGGACACGCCCCTGATTCCGCCGGAAGCCATGCGCGAGATTCTGGTGAACGCGCTCATTCACCGCGACTATTCCAACGCGGGTGGCGCGGTGTTCCTGGCCATCTTCGACAATCGCGTGGAAGTGTGGAGTACCGGGAAATTTCCGGAAGGCATCAGACCGGAGATGCTCTTTCGCGAGCACAAATCCGTCTTGCGGAATCCGATCATCGCGGATGTATTCCACCGGGCCGGGCTCATCGAAAAGTGGGGACGTGGGACCAATCGCGTGATCGAGATGTGCAAGGCGGCGGGGATTGTGTCGCCCGAGTTTGAAGAGATCGCCGGCGCGGCAGTCGTACGGTTCAGGGTCAACGTTCTTGGGAGACTACGAGCGGCCACGCAAGTCACCACGCAAGTCACCACGCAAGTCACCACGCAAGTCGCGGCAGTGCTTCAAGCCGCCTCAGAAGACTCGAAATCCCGAGAAGAACTTCAACGGGTCGCCGGGATAAGAAATCGCGAGCATTTTCGCAAGGCGCATCTCGAGCCTATTCTGGCTGCCGGCTGGTTGGAGCGGACTATCCCCGATAGACCGCGAAGTCGGATGCAGCGGTACAGGACAACGCAGGCAGGAAGGACGGTCCTGGAGGAAACAGAGCACAATCAAGCCTGATCGAATAGACGATTTTCGACAAGCCCGACAGCCGTCTGCAGGAATACCGTTTGACAGAAGCGGGACGACGGACATTACCGGGGTAACGCAGCCAGCAAGAGCACGGAAGGCGCGATGAACAACCGGCAGAAACTCGAACTCACCTGGATCGGCAAGGAGAATCGGCCGAGGTTGGAGCCGCGGATTCTGCTGGAGGAGCCGGAGAGGTCCTACCACGCCAAACACCGCGTCACCGACCACGACCTATTCGATGGCTGCCTCATCTTCGGCGACAACCTCCTTGCCCTGAAGGCCCTTGAGCAGGAATTCACGGGAAGGATCAAGTGCATTTACATCGACCCGCCGTATAACACCGGCTCAGCGTTCACGCATTATGACGACGGCATAGAGCACTCTCTTTGGCTCTCGCTTATGCGAGATCGGCTTGAAATCCTCCAGCAACTGCTCTCAACGGATGGCTCAATCTGGATCAACCTTGATGACAACGAGGCGCATTACTGCAAAGTGCTTTGCGATGAAATGTTTGGACGTCCGAACTTCGTCGCGAATGTTTTGTGGCATAAGCGCACTTCGCAGGATGTGCGAGCCTGGTTGGGGGCCGGGCATGACCACATTATCGTCTACGCCAAGGACAGGTCACATCTCCAACTGAACAAGCTCCAGAAGACGCAGGAACAAGTCGCACAGTTCAAGAATCCCGACAATGATCCGAGGGGACCGTGGGTGTCGTCTGATTACACGGCACAAGGCTTCCGTCCCAATCAGATGTATAAGATCACGACCCCGGGCGGAAAG
>JBFZBV010000415.1:0-2706 GCA_041308285.1 Planctomycetota bacterium
CGCTCATCGCTATCTCGGTCGAGTGGGGGTTGAGCACCAAGGGGAAGATCACAGGCGCGCCGGTCTACGTCGAGATCACGTCGAAAAGCGATTTCGCGAAGTACAAAGGCAAGCTCGGCGGGAAGATCGTCCTCTACCAGCCACCGAAGCCCGTACCGACCCACTTCACGCCGGACGCGCGACGCCACGACGAGGCCTCGCTCGCCGCGCTCTCCGAAACGCCCGTGCGGGCGGCGGAGCCGGCTGACCCGGACTACGTCCGCACTTTCGACGACGACCTCGAGGACTTCTTCAGGGCCGAGGGCGTCGGCGTGCTGGTGTCCTCGAGCGGGGCGGCCCGCCGCGAATACGGCACGGTCACGGCCCGGGGCGTGCGCCAGGCCCGCGACCCGAAGAGGGCGCGGCCCCTGCCCGAGGTCATCCTGGCCGCCGAGCACTACAACCGCGTCCACCGGATCATCGAGGAGTTCAAGGAGCCGGCCAGGATGGAGGTCGAGGTCCGGGCGGAGTACTTCGACAAGGACAGGCGCGGCTACAACGTCGTCGGCGAGATCCGGGGCACGGACAAGGCCGACGAGATCGTCATGCTCGGCGGGCACATCGACTCCTGGAGCCCGGGCACGGGGGCGGCCGACGACGCCGCCGGCTGTGCCGTCTCGCTCGAGGCGGCGCGCATCCTCAAGGCCCTTGGCGTCAAGCCGCGGCGGACGATCCGGGTCGTCCTCTGGAGCGCCGAGGAGAAGGGCTGGGTCGGCTCCAAGGCCTACGTCGAGAAGCACTTCGGCGACACGGCGACGATGAAGCTCAAGCCCGAGCACGCCAAGGTGGCGGGTTACTTCAACTACGACAACGGCACCGGCCGGATCCGGGGCATCTACGCCCAGTCGAACGCCGCGGTCAAGCCCATCTTCGAGGCCTGGCTGGAGCCCTTCCACGACCTCGGCGCGACCCACGTGGCGATGCGCGACACGGGGGGCTCCGACCACGGCGCCCTCGATTACATCGGCCTGCCGGCCTTCCAGTTCATCCAGGACCCGCTCGACTACGGGACGCGCATCCACCACACGAACATGGATGTCTTCGACCACGTCAGCGTCGAGGACCTGATGCAGGCCTCGGTCGTCATGGCTGCCTTCGTCTACAACACGGCCATGCGCGAGGAGATGCTGCCGCGCAAGCCCCTGCCGGACCCGATGAAGTACCCGGTGCGGCGGTAGCGCCGGGCCGGGGTCATTTTGGGTAGCGTCAACACCACCTGGCGATGCGGCACGTCCAGGAGAAGCTCCTCCCGCATCCATTCTCCCAACTCTTCGATCCGCTTGGCATGACACGATGGGCAGAATCCCCTGGTACGGCAGGAGAACATAACGAGCCGCTCCTCGGCGCAGTCGGGACACCTGATGCGGGCGAATCCGCATTTCGGATTGCCGCAGTCGAGATAGCGCTCGACTACCTCGTTGACGATCGGCCGGAAAAACCCATACTCCTGCTCGAAACGCTCCTCATACTCTGCAACGAACCGCCCGTAATGATAGAACAGCACCCGGTAGAGAACGGTCCGCTCCGGATGTCGAGGACGGTAGACTCCCGCCATGGCGGGAGATAAGCCCCAAGAAACGAGCCAACATCATGTATAAGGAGAAGGCCCGGCTCGAACGTGATAAGATCAAAGCAACCAAATCTCCCCGCGCACAGCCGAGATCGTCAAGAAACTCATCCCTTGATTCAGTGGGGATACTGCGGGGCGGATCAGCGGCAAATTTGACGGCGGTCAAACGTCTTTGGCCGGCAGGATGCCGGGTTCGGCTTCACCCGCATAGCACATGCGCCGTTTCAGCCGTTCGCGCAATTCCGCGCGAAGGCCCGCCAGCGCGGGGTCGCGCACCAGGTTGTTTCTTTCGTGGGGATCTTTTTCAAGATCGTAAAGAAAATCTTCGTTGTAAGAATCGGCCGAGGCGGCGCTTCGCCCCGGGGCGCAAACGGAGTACTTCCAGCGGGACGTGCGCACCGCGCGTCCGGTCTGGCTTTCGCTGATCTGGACGAACACATCGTCCGGCCAGTCCCCGGCGCTTCCGTCCGTCAGCCTTTGCAGCGCTCTTCCCCGCATCGCTTCCGGCGGTTTCACGCCCCCCGCGGAGACGATTGTCGGAGGAAGATCCATCAGGCTGACCAGATCATCCGCGACCTTCCCGCCGCGAAAACCCGGGCCGTTCACAACCAGAGGAACACGAATGGAGCTATCATGACAGGACCGCTTGTATTCGCCGTTCCGGGTGCGGAAATGGCAGGCGTGGTCGCTGGTGTAGATCACAAGGGTGTCGTCTTCCCTTTTAAGCCGTTTCAGTTCGGCCCGCAGGCGGCCCACCGCAGAATCCAGACTTGCGCAACACCCCAGGTAATCCGGCAACTCCGTTTGCCAGTCACCCTTGAGGCCTTCCAAATCGCCCGGAACCGGAAAATTCTTATACTTCTCCTTGGAACCCCGCGGGCCTTCGAAATGTTCGTGATCGTTCTGGTGGTGGGGCTCGATGAAGGAGAGGAAAAGAAAGAAGGGACGTTTGCCGTCGCGCGTGCGCAGATAATCCACGGCAAAATCCGTGAGCGCGTCGACGCGATAACGGTCTTTCGGGAACGGCACCTTGTTCATATCCATGTCAAACACGTACCCGTCATAGCCGTGCGACGTAAACTCCAGGATATCCGAGG